>JAGVJW010000135.1 GCA_020050895.1 bacterium
GCTTTATCTGCAGGACTGTTGCCTGCAATCAGCGTTACCAGAATGCCTTCTGTTTTTTCGAGATCATAATACTCAGCCACTTCCTGGTTGATTTCCTGCAAACGCATTCCCGTCCAAAAGTTCCGTTCGATTTTGCCATCTTCTTTCAGCCGCTTAACAATGCTGTTTACCCGATTGATTGGGATGGCAAATCCAATACCAATGGAGCCTGCACCACGTGAGCTCTGTGCCGTTGAATAGATAACGGTGTTAATGCCGATGACTTCACCCTCGGCATTAACCAGTGGACCACCGCTATTGCCTGATGAAATAGCTGCATCTGTTTGAATCATCCCTTTATACACTCGCTCCTCGCCAATGTAATCGGGTTGGGTAAAGTTAACGCCAGTATTGCTGACAACACCAACGGTTACTGTTGGTTTTGCATTGTTATCAAACAACCCAAATGGGTTTCCAAATGCAATAGTCCATTCTCCCACGATTACTTCCTCGCTATTAGCCAGCTCCAAGTATGGAAGGTTAACTCCATCGATTTTCAGTAGTGCCACATCCGAAACGGCATCACTGCCCACAACCTTCGCATCGAATTTCTTACCATCGGTCATGGTAATCACAACCTTGGAAGCCTTGCCGGCAACATGATCGTTGGTTAGCACATATCCATCTCTGGAAATAATGAAACCCGATCCCACACCATGAACGTTGAACCGCTGAACGTATTCCCGCCTACGCAGGAATTGCTGAAAAAATGGATCATCAGCAAATGGGTCTCGATACACTTGCTCTCGAATCTCAGTAACGTTGATACCAACAACGGCGGAAGAGCATTTAGCAACAGCCCGCGTTATTGCGTTCTGCCGTCCCTGCGAGACGTCGTCTCTGCCAGACGCGCCCTGCATCCCGCGCAATTCCGGCAGCGCCAGCGGGTGAGCTAAAAAAACCATCGCTATGGCGGAAGCAACATTTTTTAAAGTTTTGGTAAGCATGGTTGGGCAGGTCGATTTGTCTTGCAAATTATTGCGAATCATTTGAACGATACTCTGCCTCATACATTTGTTCGATCATGCAGACTGCATACTACCGTGTTGCTCTTCCGATTCCGCGTTCAAGCCCCCTAACATATCTCTCCTCTCAAAAAATTAGGGTAGGCTCACGGGTATTGGTTCCGTTGGGCCGTCGCATCATAACTGGAACGGTTGTGGGCATTAATGCTGAAGAATATCGTGGCGCTAAAGAAATTCAGGAAGTTCTCGACGATGTACCTGCGTTTCCCGCAACCATACTCGAACTAACTCGCAGGATTGGTGAGTACTACCTGTGTTCGTGGGGCGAAGTAATCGATGCAGCATTGCCCACAGGACTTTCTCCATCGAGTGTTGTACGCATAACTCTGGTGAAATCTGCAGACAAGCTTGAACTGGAGGAGATGGCAAGGAAGGCGCCGAAACGAGCTGAGCTGCTGAGAGTGCTCGATAATCATCCCGAAGACGTTACCATAGACTACTTGCAAAAACAATTAAACAGTACAACAATCTCGTATCAAATAGATGCACTTCAGCGTTTGGGCTACATCACTGTTCAGACAGAAATTGAGCGCGACCGCACCGTTCGCTTAGTACGTGCTGTGTCGGTTGCAGAAGCTCTCGCAACCAACGAAGAATTGATCAAACAGACTCTCGATGTACTCGATGCCCGCGCTCCTAAACAAAGCCTTGTTCTGGGCCAGCTCTACCTTGCCTATCATCGCAGGGAAGGTCCCGTTCAGGTGCAACACCTACATAAAGAATTGGGTGTGAGTGTTGCAGTAATAGATGCTCTTATTGATAAGGGGCTAGCAGTGGAAAGCACCGTGCATCGGCAGCCGACGGAAAATGTTGTTGAATTTCCCTTGCTAACAATTGATGAACGGAATATTGAACTTACGGGTGAACAACACAAGGTAGTTGCTTCAATCACCGAAGGACTGGGCACGTTCTCTCCCTTCGTGTTAGAGGGAATCACTGGCTCGGGAAAGACAGTAATCTATCAGCGCATCATGAATGCTGTGCTCGGTAAGAATAAAACATGTTTAATGCTTGTCCCTGAAATATCCCTCACTCCTCAATTGCAAGATCGGTTCAAAGCTGTTTTTGGCGATAAGATTGCAGTGCTTCACTCCGGCATGGCCGTGAGCGAGCGAGTGAACACGTGGCGGCGCATTCGCCAGGGTGAACTAGCAATTGTCATCGGCGCACGGTCTTCAATATTTGCACCATTGGAGAACGTTGGTGTAATAATCGTCGACGAGGAACACGAGCCGTCATACAAGCAGAACGATCCGTCACCAAGATATAGCGGCAGAGACGCAGCAATAATGCGGGCACAACTGGAGCAATGTCCAGTAATCCTGGGATCGGCCACACCTTCGCTCGAGAGCATATATAACGCAGAAATAAAAAACTTTAGGAAGGTCTCTCTAACGCAGCGCATTGATGGGGCAACCCTTCCGCAGATTGAACTAGTTGACATGCGTGAAGAGCGTCGGACAGGAAACGCATTCGGTACTATTTCCGCGAGTTTGCTCGATGCAATTATTGACCGTGTCGGGAAAAAAGAAGGCACAATTCTATTTCTCAACAGACGGGGCTATGCCGTTCAAATGCAGTGCCAGGACTGTGGCACCGTGCCTCAGTGCCCTAACTGCGATGTATCATTAACATGGCACAAGGCAACAGGCATGCTTAAGTGTCATTACTGTGGTCACACCGAACGAGCCCGAACTGTTTGTACAACGTGCGGTGGTGTTGATTTAACTGAAAGTGGAATTGGCACTCAACGCATTGAGGAAGACGTTAACAAAGCGCTTGCTACGGCACTTCCGGGAGTGAAGGTTGCTGTGGAGCGTATGGACACCGACACCACACGCAGACGAGGTGCACATCGTAACATTCTCACACGGTTCATCGAAGGCAGGGTTGATGTTCTCATTGGAACTCAGATGGTTTCCAAAGGTCTCGATATTCCAAGAGTCACGCTTGTTGGAGTTGTTAATGCCGATCAGTCTCTATATCAAAATGATTTTAGAGCGCACGAACGAACTGCCCAATTGCTAATTCAGGTTTCGGGCCGTGCCGGCAGGGCTGCTTCACATCCTGGACGTGTTATCATCCAGACATCGTCTCCCGAACATCCCGTCATTCAGGCAGTAATAACTAATTCGCAAGAGGAATGGCGCAATAATGAGCTCGAATTGCGAAGAGAGCTTTTGTATCCTCCCTATTCCAGGTTCATCGTAATTCAATTTAGTGGCTCAGATCAGGCGCACGTAGAACATGCTGCCACAGTAATATCAAAACTTCTGCCGGCAAACGATCCTGCCCTTTTATGCTATCCGCCGCAATTGCCCCCTATCCCTCGAATACGGAATCGGTTCCGAAGAGTTATCGTGATTAAGAATCCCAAGGCAGTCGATCCCTCAGGATCGGCCTGCCGCTCAGTTTTGAATGCAGTTATTTCGGCATATTTCGAATCGTATGCTTCATCGGCTGTGCGAGTCTCCGTCGACGTTGATGCATCCGGCACACTTTGACTGTTCCAGTCGGTACCATCTATCATTCACTAAATTTATTGATCAATGAAGAAAATATTGCTGCTTGGTAGTGGAGAGCTTGGAAAGGAATTCGTTATTGCAGTTAAGCGGTACGGTCATCACGTTGTTGCAGTCGACTCCTATCACGGTGCGCCGGCAATGCAGGTTGCCGACGAATCACGAGTGATTTCGATGCTCGACGGCCCTACGCTTGATGCTGTGGTTCTGGAAGTTGAACCAGACATCATTGTGCCGGAAATCGAAGCGATACGAACCGAGCGACTATTTGAATACGAGAACAGAGGGATTCATGTGGTTCCAAGTGCAAGAGCAGTTAACATGACGATGAACAGAAAAGCAATCCGGGATCTCGCCGCCTCTGAGCTCAAGTTGAAGACAGCGCGTTACATGTATGCGCAGACCAAACAAGAATTTATTGATGCCGTACAGCAAATTGGGATTCCCTGCGTTGTAAAACCGCTAATGTCTTCGAGTGGTAAGGGCCAGAGCATGGTGCGTACTGCAGCAGATGTTCAGCATGCCTGGGAATATGCATTGGAAGGCTCGCGTGGCGATGTTCGAGAAATGATCGTTGAGGAATTCATACCGTTCGAATCAGAGATAACATTGCTAACCGTTACTCAGCTAAATGGCCCCACACTTTTTTGTCCTCCCATAGGCCACCGTCAGGAACGCGGCGATTATCAGGAGTCATGGATGCCGCATGACATGCCCCCTTCACTACTTAAAAAAGCGCAGGGAATGGCCAAGTCAGTCACTGACTCGTTAACCGGTGCAGGTATATGGGGCGTGGAGTTCTTCCTTACGCATGATGACGTGTATTTCAGCGAGCTTTCTCCACGCCCACACGACACAGGCATGGTTACACTCTGTGGCAGTACAAATCTCAATGAATTCGAACTTCATGCGCGGGCAGTTCTCGGTTATCCAATACCAGAAATATCGTTACAAAAAGCTGGTGCATCTGCAGTTATTCTGGCCGATTCTGCAAGCTCTGTTGAACCAGACTACACAGGATTCGAAAAGGCTCTCATTAGTCCGAATGTCGAGATTCGAATCTTCGGTAAACCATCGGCACATAAATTCCGCCGTATGGGTGTTGCCCTCGCATCTGAACAGGTTCGTGAGTCAGATGGATATCGGGAATCGGTTGAAAGGCTCAGAACGCTTGCCCGTAATGCTTCAGACAGCATTAGAATCCATTATTTGGATTGAGATGAAACTTTTCAGATAGTACAGACACCTACGCCGAGTTGCGCAACCTGTTTGTTAACCAAACTCAACAATGCATCCGGACAGTTTGTCAGAACAATTTCTAATTCTGTTGGAACCGCATCGAGACGCATTGTGGCGATTCGTGAGGTCGATGGTACGCACAAAACACGATGCTGAAGATGTTGTTTCTGAATGTGTTCTCGTAGCATTTGAACGTTTTGAAAAACTCAGGGATCACCAGGCATTCGCATCGTACCTGTTTACCATTGCAAGCAGAATTGTTAAACGAAGACGGTGGCGTCGCAGATTGTTTCAAGAGATGGATCCGGGTGCCGATGACTTGATTGAAATTGAAACATCGACTCAGGAGATATTAACGGATGTTAGTATTCTTAGGAGTGTTCTTGTAAAACTTCCGCAGAAAACACGTGAAGCAATCATCATGTTTGAAATCAACGGTTTTAGCATCGAGGAAATACGGGTAGTTCAGGGCGGGACGGTATCGGGCGTAAAATCCAGACTAAAGCGAGGTCGGGAACGATTAACGAGATTACTTGAGACCAGGACACACCCGGATGTAACCATCGAATCGCAACAATCTGTACAACCTCAATCACTTATTCATCCAAAAACGGTACTCTGAACATGTCCTCCAAGCAAACATTAGACTCACTCTTTGAATCTGCTAAAGCTGAGAGATCCCCCGTTACCGCAGAGGATGTTAGCAACATCCTACACAGCGATTCTAAGCATGTAACACCTAAACGTACAGCTAGGAAATTGTTTATGTCACCAATTATTCTCATACCATCGCTGGCAGCACTGGCAGTTGCAGTAGGTGTGACTTCCATGATACTTCGGAATAAATCGGAGGTAGGCACGAACGCTGTCTTGTCTTCCAGCGTCAGTTTTCCGTCAAACATCGACGAAAACAAGTCAGGTACAGGCGAATCTGCAAGTGAACACCGCATCGACGATGAAAATACTCAGCATGTACAATTCGCCCCGATTGGTGGAGCGACAGATCAGATTTTGTTCTTTGCGCTCCGATGTGATGATGCAGTGGAATCATCTCTTTCGATTCGGCAACAATCGCTCCCGTTGATTTATGCCGGATTGTTTGAGTCGGACAGTTTAAAATCATGCCCTGACGATTCTAAGCAGCAGCACGTTAAACTCTGTTTCTATCGCGATGATCGTCCAGATGAAGTTGTCTTTATGGACCGCCCAGGACCTCTCCCTGTAATGTTTACATCATCAACTGGCAGGGGGCGTGTAATCGGTTCAATGTCTGCACGAACAATCGATGCTAACATGCTAATTCCCGTTGCCAGCCAAATGCCTAACGATGATGTAGTGATGTGGTATCAGCCTGACAAAGCATTCATGAATTCATTGCCGGATTCCATCGAGAAGGATTTACGCGACATCATTGAGATGGAAGTCAGGATTGAACATGATAACGGGAAGCTGAAAATATTTCACCGTGAACGTAATTCCGATGGAAGCATTAAAGTTGAGGAGACAAATGAGATCAACATGGATTCTTTAGTGCAAAAGTTAAACATAGGCTCAGCATTGCAAAGCCTGAATTTAGACTCAACATATAACAGCAGACACATCGATTCAATATTTAAGATTCTCAATTTTGATTCCGTTATGAATTCAACTGATTTACGTTTGGATTCCATCCACTCAATGTTTAAAACTCTCAATTTTGATTCAGTTATGAATTCTACTCATATAGCTTTGGATTCAGTAGCCACCAGTCTAAAACAACTAAAAGATTTGAATATCTATTTTAGGAGGATAGACTCTGTTGATGGATTCGACTCCATTCAGGGGCAGATTGAAGTAAGGCAGTTGAGGATACCAGCATCACATACGGAGCGGGTCAATAAGCACCTTCTCAAACTCCCCAATCAAATTCACAAAAGTGAAATTGTACTAGTGTATCGAAAGGAAAAGAGTCCAGCCGATGCATCATCAGTTCATCAGCCTGCATTGCAAGAGTCCCGAACGTCGGAAGGAGCTTTAAGCTACAGTCGCGTGTATCCAAACCCAACAGCTGATAGAGGAGCTACCATTGCCTACAAGTTGACTGCCAGCCGTTTACTCAATCTTTCTCTGTTTGATTTGTCCGGCACTAAACTTGCAGACCTGGCATCAAATGTCCGCCGCAGTTCAGGCGAAGGTCAGATTGCGTTCACACTAACCAACATTCCATCGGGCATGTACCTTGTAATACTGACTACCGATAAGAATGAGAGAGTAGTCCACAGGCTTATTGTTCAGTAACAGACAGCAGTGCTTCTGTTTGAGCTTTCTCTAAGGATTCCTGTTACCTTACAAATACAACTCTGAACGTGTAGCAGAACATACCTTCCACATCGCATATTGTGGTATGAAATTATTTCATCTTTTTGTTGAATAAAGAATCAAATTGTAACGGGCGGTTGCACCCATTCCGTCGCGATCTAAATAGATTTAGTTAGAACCTCCAACCAATTGAGAACCCAAGGGATCCAAAATAATCATCATCATTTGCAGGATCCTTTGCCACATCAGCCGATACCCTATATAGAATACCACTCTCATATGGTTCATATCTATAGGCAACCATAATATTTGGATTCAGACGCGTGTCGGACCAGTCAATAAAAGTAGGTTCGGAAACATATAATCGGTATTAATACAATATGCCAACACCTATCTCAAAGCAATGTTCGTTTCCCAGGATAATCTTTATCCTCACCGGGGCAAATGCGGCAAAAAATGGAGCTCCGATTCCCACTGACGCACGAATAGATCTAACGATACTCGAGTCAAATGGGTTATCAATTCCA
>JAGVJW010000208.1 GCA_020050895.1 bacterium
AAAAAAAAAATTCCCGGCAGAAATAGATGAACGAACACACACGTCTGTCGACGATTGTAATACACATACTGAACCATCCAAATTCACTTCGATATAGACAAAATCTCGAATTTGACGGGTCCAGCAGGAGCATTGGTTTCAACTACATCACCTACCACCTTGCCCAATAAGGACTTGCCTAAGGGGCTGGTAACAGACAATTTATTCTGCTCCACATCGGCTTCCTCCGGACTCACAAGCAGGTACTCGATCTCCTTTTTAAACTTGTGATTCAGAAGCCTTACACGCGAAAGAATGTACACCTTATCGTTGGGAAAATCACCTGGTTCGATCACCTGCGCCCTGGCAAGTGTAGTTTCTAGTTTTGATATCCGTATTTCCAACAGTTCCTGCGCATGCTTGGCGGCATCGTAGTCTGCGTTTTCTGACAAATCGCCGTGCGATCTGGCATCAGCGATTTTCTGCGCAATATCTCTTCGACCGTGAATTTTCAATTCCTGCAGTTCAACCTGCAGCGATTGTAACCACTCACGAGTTACGTAAATGGCATTAGACGCCATAGATCATCTCCATCATGCTCATTATAAATGCCGCAATAAATGTCCGAGCTTATCCCGCTTTGTTTCCAGGTATTGCTGGCTATGCAGGGTTGCCGGGATTTCGAGCGGGACTAAGTCAACGACTTCTAAACCATACGAATGTAATCCTACTCGCTTTCGCGGATTGTTTGTCATCAACCTCATTTTGCGAATTCCGAGATCATAGAGTATCTGCGCTCCAATTCCATAGTCGCGTGGATCTGGCTGAAAACCGAGTGTAATATTTGCATCAACTGTATCAAGGCCCTGTTCTTGTAAAGCGTATGCCTTAATTTTATTGATCAAACCGATACCACGCCCTTCCTGACGCATGTATAATACAACACCGTTGCCTTCTTCTTCAATTTTTCTGAGCGCGGTACGAAGCTGTGGACCGCAGTCGCAGCGGTGAGAACCGAAAATGTCGCCGGTTAAACACTCGCTATGTACCCGGACAAGAATAGGTTGAGATGGATCAATGTCTCCCTTGACAATTGCAACGTGTTCTTCACGATCCAAAATATTTTCATAAACCTTTACAGTAAACGTTCCGAACTCACTTGGAAGCTTTGCTTCGGCAACAAGCTGAACCAACACTTCGTGTTTTCGTCGGTATGCTATAAGGTCCTGAACGCTAATGATTTTTAGTTCATTATGTTGTGCAAATGCCTGGAGATCTGGCATGCGCGCCATCGATCCGTCTGTCTTAAGAATTTCGCAAAGAACTCCTACTGGCTTCAGGTTTGCAAGGCGCATCAAATCCGTTACGGCTTCGGTGTGGCCGGCCCGACGCAGCACTCCGCCATCCATGGAGATCAGAGGGAAGATGTGGCCGGGTCGCGCAAAATCTGTAGGCAAAGTTTCGTCGTCTGCTACTGCAAGAACGGTAGCATTTCTGTCGCTGGCTGATATTCCAGTGGCAGTACCATGGAGATAATCCACGCTGATAGTGAATCTCGTACCATGCAGGGCTGTGTTGTTATTCACCATCAGAGGCAGATCGAGCTGTCGAGCTCGTTCTTCTGTAACACTCACGCATATCAAGCCCCTTGCCTCACTTGCCATAAAGTTGATATGCTCAGCAGTGCACAGTTCAGCACTACAGATTAGATCACCTTCATTTTCTCTGTCTTCATCATCGACAACAACAACAAATCGCCCCAATTTCAGATCTGCTACTGCACTTTCGATCCGATCGAGATTCATTTCGATTCCACGCTTGCTATAGCGGATTTATCGAATTTAATCTGCATGTTATTCCCAACGGTGACGATGACGGTTGCCTCGTCCACTTCGTAAACAAGTCCATGCATCCCGCTCGTAGTCACAACTGCATCTCCCTTTTTTATCGAAGCAAGCAATTTCTGATGTTCCTTTTGCCGCTTCTGTTGCGGTCTGATCATCATGAAGTAAAAAATCAAGATAACGGCGCCCATCATCAGGAATGTGGGTACCATATCCATGATACCGCCTTGTGCGCCATTAGAGGGAGGTGGAGCTAATAAAAGCATAGAGTTCTTTGCAGTTAATGATGATCAGTGAGTGATGGTCAATGAATGAGATAATATGATTCCGTTCTGGGAAGATCCTATCGTTGAGCGTTCAATTGATCTATAGTTGCCGCTGCCCAGAGACGGAACGTACCATCTAGAATTTTCTCGCGTGCTGTTTTTACAAGCCACAGATACAGGGCTATATTTTGTGCTGTTGCGAGCATGAGCCCAAGAATTTCACCAGCCATGAATAGATGGCGAAGATACGCCAAAGACGTGTTTGAGCTGGTATGGCAACCAACTTCTTCGTCGATTGGTTCATCTGCCAGCTTCCATTTGGCATTGCGGGCATTAAACCGTCCTTTTGTTGTGAAAATGGTACCGTTTCGGGCATTGCGTGTTGGCATTACGCAGTCAAAGAGGTCGACGCCAAGACCTATGGCATGCAAGATATTTTCGGGTGTTCCGACACCCATAAGGTAACGGGGTTTTTCGGGGGGCATAAGCGACGTACTCAGCGCCGTGACGTCGTACATCACTTCGTGTGGTTCACCCACGCTGAGCCCACCAATAGCGTATCCATCAAATTCCAAATCTACCAGCTGCTGCATGCAGGAACGGCGAATGTCCGAGTACACACTTCCCTGTCCGATTGCAAATTGAAGCTGCCGATGTCCATACAAAAGCCGTACTTCTTTATGATGTTTCTTGGAGCGTTGAGCCCATCTAACAGTGAGAGCCGCAGACTGTTCGGCTTCATGGTGCGATACCGGATATGGAGTGCATTCGTCGAGCACCATGAATAGGTCGCTTCCAATTGCTCGCTGAATATCTACAACATTTTCAGGCGTGAACAGATGCTTTGATCCATCGAGGTGCGATTTAAAGGTGACGCCTTCTTCTTGCATCGTACGAAGATCGCGCAATGAGTATACCTGGAATCCTCCACTGTCGGTGAGAATCGGGCGCTGCCATCCACACAGGCGATGCAAGCCCCCTACCGAAGTTAAAACTTCTGCTCCTGGGCGCAGATAGAGGTGATACGTATTCGCAAGATAGATTGGCGCATCGAGGCTGAGCAGTGTATTAAAGTCGCACGCTTTCACCGCTCCCTGCGTTCCAACCGGCATAAACATTGGTGTTGGGATTACACCATGATCTGTGTTGATTCGTCCAGCGCGTGCCCCGGACGGGTCAACGTGGTCAATGATCATTATTTAACGGTCATTTGTCATTGGTTATGTTGCAAAGATTGGAATATTCGATCACTTTATCAGTTGTTTGGAACTAACATGTCAGTTTTAGTTGGCAAGAAGGCGCCCAGATTTTCGGCGAAGGCCGTAGTTGATGGCGGAGATATTGTAAACAATTTTTCATTAGACCAGTTCATTGGCAAGAAGCACGTGATTCTATTCTTTTATCCAAAGGATTTCACGTTTGTTTGTCCGACTGAACTTCATGCTTTTCAGGAGCGGCTTCCTGAGTTTGAATCGAAGAATGTGGCAATCGTTGCATGTTCCACCGACACGGAGGAATCGCATTGGGGCTGGCTTCAGGTACCTAAGAAGGCGGGTGGCATTCAGGGCGTTACCTATCCCATCATTGCCGACACAAACAAAACCATTGCATCGAATTTCGACGTACTCGATGGACATTACGAATACGATGATGAAGGGGGCTTGACGGCAGTTGGTGAATTGGTTGCGTTGCGAGGACTATTTCTTATTGACAAGGAAGGAATCGTTCAGCATCAGTTAGTAAACAACCTTTCTTTGGGAAGAAGCGTCGACGAAGCTATGAGGATAGTCGATGCTCTCAAATTCCACGAAGAACATGGTGAGGTTTGTCCGGCCAACTGGCATCAGGGTGCAAGCGGATTATCTGAAAGTCACATGGCCGTTGCAACCTACCTGGCATCAAACTAACAATAGTTAGGAAATGCTCGAGCGCACCTTCCGGGTGTACTCAACAAGTGCATCCTGAAAACCCAAACCTGTATTGCTGATGTAATTGGTTACCCACAGGGCGCCTATGACGTGTGTTAGCTGTTCTCCTTCATCGTCGCCCGGCACAGGAATTGACGGACGTTTGCCTTCCAGCAAGTCTGCCTCCGCTCGAAGCAAGGATGATTCCTCGAACGATTCAACCAACTGTTTTATAGCTATAGTTTTCATTGCATCAACCTTTCCAGCATACCAACAACTGTCTCCTCCTTAGCTGTTGCCGTGCTTTCAACTAACGCTCCATTTCGAAACGTTGCAAAGAATGGCAGGTTATCGACATTTGCAAGTTTCCTGGCTACAGGATTATTCTCCGAGTTCACTGAGACGAAGTTGACGGAGGCAAACTTCGGATCATCACTTAGCCTTCGAAACTGCGGTGCAAACAATTTACACGAACCGCACCAATCCGCATGAAACTGGATGATGACACTCTCGTGCGTGGACAAAGTTTCCGGCAGATCCGAATCATTTACAACAAAAACGGGCACTGCCCCTCCTAATTTAAATGGAATGAACAGACGTGAATCAAGGTAAAAATATGGCTGGTCTCGTCATGCCGGGTATCAAGAGATACCAGGCATCATCTATTTTTTAAGTTTTGTGCTAGTTAAAATGTTCAATCATGACTCGCGACACTAATAAGGTCATCCTCGGTATGTCTGGCGGCATAGATTCCAGCGTTGCCGCCGGCTTGCTCGTCGAGCAGGGATACGATGTCATCGGCATTACCATCAAAACGTATCGCTACGAAGATGTTGGCGGAAATGTTGGTAACGACTCGTCGTGCTGCTCCCTTGATGGCATCAACGATGCCCGCAGGGTTGCGATGCAATTCGACTTCCCCCACTACACTGTTGATTTCAGCGAAGTCTTCCGATCGAAGGTGATTAACTATTTCATCGAAGATTACCTTGATGGAAATACACCTAATCCGTGCGTCCGCTGCAACAGAACCATCAAATGGGAAGAAATGCTTCGGAAGGCCGATGCGCTTGGAGCGGAGTTTATAGCAACCGGACATTATGCGGAAATTGGTTTCGATGCATCGACGGGCCGTAGGTGGATTCGCCGAAGTCACGACGAGCAAAAAGACCAAAGCTATATGCTCTGGAGTGTTAGACAAGAGCATTTGTCGCGCACTCTTTTCCCGCTCTCCGGATTCACTAAGGAACGGTCGCGCTCCGAAGGCGCACGCCTCGGGCTCGATTTTTCTCATAAGAGCGAATCATTTGAAATCTGCTTTATTCCCGACAACGATTACCGAAGATTTCTCCGCGACAACGTCGACTCACTCGACGAAAGAGTGGGATCGGGCAACATTGTTCTTGATGGATCTGTTATCGGGCACCACGAGGGCTTCCCGTTTTATACTATTGGTCAGCGTAAGGGGCTCGGTATTGCGCATTCGGAGCCACTCTTTGTGCTTGATGTGATTCCGGGAACAAACTCAGTTGAAGTGGGCACGGAGGACAAACTCTATCACAACGCACTTTCGGCGCATTCTGTTAATCTGCAGAAAGTGGCAGAGTTATCTGAACCACGGCAGTTTAATGTTAAAATTCGTTATAAAGATTCCGGTGCCCCCGGTACCTGTTGGGTTGATGATGAGGGCACCCTGCATGTGCGGTTTGACGAACCGCGTAAAGCCATCGCACGAGGTCAGTCTGTAGTGCTATACGATGGAGACGATGTTGTTGGCGGTGGTGTTATCGGCACGTGTTTTACTGTTTGACGAATAGTGTCGACCAAATCGACTCACCGCTACGCACTCGCAACACATATGCGCCAGCAGCCAACGACTCAACATTCATAACTTCTTCCGATACGCCACTATCAACGTTTCGCACTAGCTGCACTGCACCAGTAATTGATACGATTTCAATCACACGTACTGCGCCTGGTGGCATGTGAATTTCTACCAACCCGCTGGTAGGATTTGGCCATACCCTGAAGGTTGAAGACACGCCATCGTCAGCCACAGAAGTCTGCTGCTTAACAAATGAATAGGGATCCGACATGCTCTTACATCCGTCGCTATTCTCACCTTCAACCATATACAATCCACTGACCGAAGGTGAATACTGGCGTGAGGTTGCCCCTTCAATTTTTGAGTTACCGAAATACCATTGGAATTTAGTTATTCCTCCGATGGCGCTTGAACGGAGCGTGTCTGTACCTCTTAGGGAGATCTGAGGTTTAATAGGTCCCTTGAGGATGGTAACCGACACAGGGGCTGATACGTTCCGACAGCCGGCAAAATCTTCAACTGTAACGGTGTACTCCCCTGTCTGAGTAGAAGTGCTCAGTTTAATCCTATCGCCTGTCTCACCATTCGACCATTGATACTGAGCGTATCCACCCGATGCCTTAAGCACGATGGTATCGCCTGAACAAATAGTCGACGACCCTTGTATTGTGACACTGGGAACACTCGCAATGCACTGCGTTACATCAACTTCCCAAACTCCTCTGCCGTACGTTGATACCCTCAACTTATTTGCAGATTTAACGAGTTTCATATCCGTGATAATGGTTGTTGGCATTGCCTGTCCATACATCTCCCAGGATGACGATCCTTCGTCTTTAAAAAAGACTCCGATGTCCGTACCCACATACAGCCTGTTCAATGGTCCCGCTTGAAACACGACGGCATTACAAGGAACATTGGGAAGACCAGAACCTGTGATGTTGGTGACCTGACCGTTGTTAACCTCGAAAATCTTTGTCGAGGCGCTGAAACCACCTATCGCTACCCAAAATCTCTTTGGATCTGTTGGATGAACTTCAATATCCTGAATGAATGAACCAATACCATTTTGTTGAGTCCATGTTACCCCACCGTTTCTCGTATACATAATAGTACTATTATAGGCAACATAAATAAATTGATTATCAGCAGGTGCAACAGCAATGATTCTCATAGCAGAATTTGTTGGGATCTGTGAAATTCTTTCCCACGAAACTCCGCTGGTTGTACTCATATACAACTGTGTATAGCCAACATATACGATTCCTGTTGTCGATGGATCGGTGGCAATAGGCGCTACCCACGCTCCACCAGGTTCACCCCGCATGCTGGCATTCGATATCAATCGCCAGGAATTGCCTTGATTAGATGAACTGTAAAATTGTCCGTTTGGCATGCTTGCATACATAAGTGCTGGGTCGGCATAGTCGATTGCATTCGCCATACCGTCACCGTCAAGCACATGATAGAAGACGGATCCGTTTAACGTACGGGCTGTTCCATTGTCCTGTGCACCTGCTAATGTGATAGCAGAATTCATATCGGTGGTTGAGAGCCCGTAATACTGTTGAATTTTTAGTCCATTGCTCACATCTCGCCAGGACACGCCATTATTTGTCGACCTGGCAATGCCTCCGTCAGAAGCAGTGTAGATCACATTTTGTGTTGCCGAATACTTCATAAAATGGTGGTCGGCATGCACCCAGGGAGCACTGTTTCCGGTCCAATCTGCCGAAAGAATCCACGATTGGCCACCGTTTGAAGATCTCCAAGCGTTTACGCCACCTACAAACCATTTATCAGCGTCTGTAGGCGAGATCTCCATGGCTAAGTCGTAAAACCCCTGACCTCCATATTGCCAATCGCCACCGGTAGCCGACCAGCCAAGCAGGTTTTGCGGCGGAATGGACTTATTATAGGTTAACCCGTAATCTGTCGACTTGTAAATAGCGAATAGGCCATTGTTTGCAGCGCTTGAAGCAACGGCACCAACAATTTTCGGGTCGTCCTTAGTTACAGCAAGCCTTATTCTATTTGCTTCGGGCACACTCAGTATCAGCGTCCATGTATCTCCTGCATCAGACGAACGGAAAAAACTAGCACCGCCACCATTGGAAAAAGTGGTTGCGTAGAGTAGACCAGCCACCTGCGGGTTTGCAATCAGGTCTCGAAATTTTAAGGAGGTTGATACGAGCGTCCACGTGGCGCCTCCATCTGTTGTTTTCCGCAAACCTGTATAGGTTGTGGCAACAGCAATGTTGGCATTATTGGGGTCAACCCATAACCGTGCAATAACGTTGTTTTGCTCCGGCGTCATCGAGAGTCCAGTGGCCGACCATGTTGCACCTCCATCAATGGATTTAATTACGCCGTAGGTAAATCCGGGATAGGATGACATTTCTCCAGGTAATGTTGCATCGGCATCGCCCGTGGCAACATAGATAACGTTTTCATTACTCGCAGCTATTGCAATGTCGCTAACGCCAAATGTCGGGAATCCTTCCACATTTACCGGTAACCAACTGCCACCACCATCAATAGATTTCCAAATGCCGCCCTGAGCCGAACCAAGCCAGATAATGTTGCTATTACTTGGAGAAAACGTAAAAGTATTAACCCTACCAATTCCATTCCAGGAGGCAGATTCACTTGGTAAATCCGGTGCGGTGGGACCGAGCTCTTTCCATGTTGGTTTTGCCTGCACATCTTCGAACTTCTTACGCGCTGCTATTGCTTGCACCTCGTTGTAATAATGCAATGCAGTTGGGAAGTCTCCGCTCGGTGTAAGCCGAGGTTCCCAAAACCATTCCCAACGCCTTACTTGCTTGCTTTCCTTAATCGTGCCATCGGGAAGTTTTCGATCGTAGGTTGCCCTGAGTTTTGAACGCACTGATTCAAACTGCGTTTGCGCTTCAGCGCCGATGGTAACCGTTAACAATAGGCAGAGAAGACGTAGCGATGCCGCGTTCTTCATGATTTTCCTGAATTGTAATGAGTAGTTGGAGATGATTAATCACCTGTATGACATTTCACTTACTTCGGAGTTACTCTGAGGTCATCAGGGTTAAAAGAGAAACACCGCAGAGAGCGATATTTGTGATCACAAAAATAGCAGGAATTTGGACATGATTGGTTCCATGAAATCCCAGTTAGAAAAAGATCTTTCTTCGATAGAGGAAGCAGGTTTGTATAAACGCGAACGTGTAATAACGTCGCCTCAGGGGCCCGAAATCCAGGTGCAGGGTGGAAGTCTGCCAGTATTGAATTTCTGTGCCAATAATTACCTCGGATTGTCCTCGCACCCAACAATTATCGAATCGGCAAAAAAGT
>JAGVJW010000107.1 GCA_020050895.1 bacterium
ATGAACGTCTATCCAATCGCTGAGAAATGTACAGCTTTTGGTTTCGACACAATTGTCGCAGACGGTCATGATTACGCCGATATCATGCGTGCATTCGACAGATTCAGGGAAAACCGCACCAACAAAATTGGTAAGCCCACGGCAATTGTTTTTCGAACATACATGGGGCATGGCGTTTCGTACATGAACGATAAATTTGAATGGCATGGCAAACCGCCAACAAAAGATCAGGCAATTGCAGCACTTGAAGAACTCGCAGGTAACGAATAATGGAACTTTTAGGATCGAAACCCACGCGTCACGGATTCGGCGAAGGACTTGTTACTCTTGGTGAACGATACGAGAATGTTGTTGTGTTAGGGGGCGACATCACCGGTTCGGTGATGACTCAGCTATTCAAAGACAAATTTCCAGACAGGTTCTTTTCTATAGGCGTTGCAGAGCAGAATGCAACAACGATAGCAGCCGGCCTCGCCTTATCCGGAAAGATTCCATTTTTTGCATCGTATGGCGCTTTCTGTGCATTGCGAAATGCCGATCAATTGCGAATCTCTGTGTGTTACAATGAGGTGAACGTAAAAATTGGCGGCGGTCATTCAGGCATCAGCGTTGGCCCCGATGGAGCCACCCATCAGGTTCTCGAAGAAATCGCATACCTGCGCACGCTGCCACACATGACGATGCTGGTACCAGCTGACTTTGAAGAAGCGCGAAAGGCTACAATTGCAATGGGGGAAATGGTTGGTCCGGCCTATATCCGGTTTGGCAGATCGCCCGTACCACTCTTCACTACATCTGAAACTCCGTTCGCCATTGGCAAAGCTCATGTTATTAAAGATGGCAACGATGTTGCTCTTATCGCTTGCGGAGCGCTTGTATGGGAAAGCCTGCTCGCAGCAGACGACTTGGCAAAATCCGGCATCAATGCCCGCGTTATTAACGCCCCCTCCATTAAGCCATTCGATTTTAATACGGTAACGCAGGCTGCCCGCGAATGTGGCTGTATTGTAACAGCCGAAGAACATCAAGTACACGCGGGGTTGGGCGGAGCTGTTGCCGAGTGCACAGCTAAGAATGCACCCGTACCTATTGAATTCGTTGGTGTAAAGGATTCGTTTGGCGGATCGGGAGAGCCTGAAGAGCTGATGGAAAAATTTGGGCTTACGTGGAAGGAGATTGCAGCATCAGCTCGCGTTGTGATGAAACGCCGCGACAAAGGCAGCACCGGTGTTCGTTCCATAACTGAACCGTGAAGATCGAAGTTGATGATCCAATTCTCCTGCGAATTGCAGCCTTTGCCCGGAAAAAGGACGTGCAAATTTTTGCTGTAGGGGGCTATGTGCGCGACGCAATTATGGGTCGCACGCGAACCGACATAGATATCACGGTCGTTGGCGACGCAACCAGCTTCGCATCTGATATTGCTTCACTGTTCAATTCCAAAGCTGTCATCTACGAAAGATTCAGAACTGCCCTTGTACCAATTGGCAGCCACCATATCGAGTTTGTTGGAACTCGTAAAGAAGTTTACGATCCTGTCTCGCGAAAACCAACTGTGGAAGAGGGGACTCTTGACGATGACCTTCGGAGGCGCGACTTTACCGTGAATGCCATGGCTGCGTCTCTTAGCCCGGAAACATTAGGCAGCGTGATTGATTTGTTTGATGGCTGTGCAGACATCGAGCGGCACCTTCTTCGAACACCGCTCGATCCGTTTGTTACGATGACTGATGACCCGCTGCGCATGCTGAGGGCAGCTCGTTTCGCATCGCAACTGGATTTTACTCTCCACCCTTCCGTGGTGAATGCTATGAAGCAGCTTGCATCGCGCATCACCATCATCTCTCAGGAACGCATTACAGAAGAGTTCTTAAAAATTCTTGCATCTCCCAAACCGAGTGTTGGACTTGGAATTCTCTATGATGTAGGTATACTCCAACTAGTTTTTCCAGAAGTTCATCACCTTGCAGGTGTTGAACTTGTGCAGGAAGGAAGCCGAGAGTACGGACACAAAGATGTGTTCCGCCATACTCTGCGCGTTGTAGACAATGTTGCCCAGATGTCCGATAACCTATGGCTGCGCTTTGCAACATTGATGCATGATGTTGCGAAACCAAAAACCAAACGGTTTGTCGAAGGTCATGGATGGACTTTTCACGGTCATGAAGACGTGGGAGCACGTTGGCAGGAAAAAATTTTTCAACGCATGAAGTTGCCTCTGGACAAGCTTGACTACGTGAGAACATTGGTGCGCCTGCATCAACGTCCGATGCAACTCGTCGACGAAGGCATAACGGACTCTGCTATTCGCAGACTGGCTGTGTCGGCAGGCGACTCGATAGACGATCTTTTCACTTTGTGCAGAGCCGATATCACGACGCGCAATCCACAGCGTGCTCAAGCCTATCTGCGCAACTATGAAATTGTACAGCAAAAAGTGAAGGACGTTCTCGATCGCGATCACTTACGAGCCTTTCAAAGCCCTGTAAGAGGCGAGGAAATCATGAAGCTTGCTGGGCTCGCCCCATCGCGAACTGTCGGATACATGAAATGGATGATTGAAGAAGCGATCCTCGAAGGCATGATTCCCAATGAGCACGACTCCGCACGCCATTACCTTATGGAACACCTTGAGGAGTGGAAACAAAACGGAGAAACAGCACATTTCTCTCGCAGAGGGTAACAGGATGAAACCATCACGAGATAACCATACATTACACATTTGAAATAATGTTACGATTGGACACAATGCCACGCTTTATGAACTATTTAAACAAGTGTCGGTTGTGATTCAACATTCGTAAAAAAGATAAATAAAATGAGAAACATCAATTCACTTAATGGAGCGTTGAAAACGATTCTTGTTTCGTGCTCTCTGGCTGTGGTTATAACCGCCGTCACAGCAATCTATACAGGCGAAACGTTATTTCTTCTTGCTTCCGCCTTGTTCGCAATATCCGGCACGGTAAGCATCTATGTTGTTAGAACATTATCGCGAAAAATCGGGCAAGGCAGATGAGCTCAGTGATCCCGGCATTCAGACACGATGTTTCCGTGAACGTTCATTCGGAGAACGGCGAGACCTTCCTCGTCTTGCATGATCCGTTTGGGTTTGCCGACGGCCCAATAATGATTCACTCCGACATGATAGACATTCTCGATGTATGCGATGGCGAAACCACGTTTGAAGAGCTTGCATCTTCGTCGGAGTTAGGGGCCGATAGTAAGGAAATGTTGCGTCTGCGTGCATTCGTTGGCCAGCTTGATGAGATGGGATTTCTCGAAGGCGAGCGAAGTGCTGCCAGGCGCAAGCGTGTGCTCGATGAATGGTCGCAATTAACAGTACGTCCGGCAGTATGTGCGGGAAGTACCTACCCGTCAGAACCAGAGAAATTACGCGAGCTCTTAGCAAGGATGACGGGGGAACGTAGCCAACCTGCGGCATCGAAGGTGGTGGCAGCACTTATTCCACATATTGATTATCGCGTTGCTGAGAATGCCTACAGACCTGGCTTTAATGCCATCAGAGATTCCGATGCAGACTTGTTTGTGATTGTTGGGACATCGCACTATTGGTCGGAAAACAGAATAGTTCTTACACAGAAAGATTATGCAACACCCCTCGGGACGATATCGACCGACAAACAGTTAGTAAAACAACTTGCGCAGGTATTAGATCAGGAAACAGATCTTGCACACAAACCAGAACATTCAATTGAACTGCATGCTGTCTTCCTTAAGTATTTGTTTGAAGACCGACCATTTACAATTCTGCCAATTCTAGTTTCGGGCTATACCGATGTTGAGGACCAGGATTTTCACAACGAAATGCGTGAGTTGGGTGCACTCCTCGCAAGGACCATCAGCCTCTCCGAGCGCAACGTGATGTGGCTGATCAGCGGAGATTTGTCGCACGTTGGAAAAAAGTTCGGAGACGACGTACCGGCAATAGTGCTTGAATCAGAAGTGCTCGACTTCGACCGAATGTTACTCGATTCACTCGAGAAGCCAGTCCCAGAAACCTTCCACCGGCTGATTTCCTTGACTGACAACCGATACCGGGTATGTGGCCATGCCCCCGTGTTACTCACTCTGGAAGCGCTGAGTCGGCTGCATCCGCCGCTCAAGGGCACCGTTGCTGCACGAGATATATGGCACGAGGAAGAGACGCAGTCGATGGTTTCCTTCGGTACGGTTCTGTTTTCTGAATAGGTCATATTTCTCACATAAGCCCTTCTTCCCCGGCAGCATATCTCTCCCGGCATGTTGCCGGGAGGCATATCTCTCCCGGCAAGTTCCCCGGCAGTATATCTCTCCCGGCAAGTTCCCCGGCAGCATATCTCTCCCGGCAAGATCTTCAATTGAATCATTACCGGTTGCTTCTTGTGGTTGGGGATTACACAATGCAGTTGTATTTTTGTTAGCTCTACCAATTCTTACCGCTTTTTTCCCCTGTGGGGTTGTATACATGACACAAAATCAAAAGATTACGCATTCAGTGCGTGATCAGGATGTTCAGAGGCAATGGTGGGTTGTTGATGCAGACGGTCAAACCGTTGGGCGTCTGGCAACACAGATTGCAGTATTACTGCGAGGAAAACACAAGCCTCTGTTCACTCCTCATGTTGATTGTGGCGATTTCGTCATCGTCATCAATGCAGACAAGGTAGTGATGCAAGGCAAACGTGCTGAGCAGAAAGAGTATTTCCATAACACTGGCTATCCAGGCGGCGGACGTTTACGATCGTTCAAGGACCTGATGAAAACGAAGCCAGAAGAAGTGGTAGAGCTTGCCGTAAAAGGTATGCTGCCCAAGAACACTCTTGGACGGATTATTGGTAAAAAACTCAAAGTTTTCCGCGGAACAGAACATCCGCACGAGGCGCAACAACCCAAGGAATGGGCATTGAAGTATAGCACGAAGTCGAAGGAGAATTCATGAAGATGTATGGCGGAACCGGCCGGCGCAAGACAAGCATTGCCCAGGTGCGGCTGATGAGTGGAACCGGCAATGTGCTCGTAAACCGACTGCGCATCGAAGAATATTTTCCCATTGAAACCTACCGTCAGGATGCCTTACTTCCCCTTGCTATTACCAGCACTGCCGGACAGTTCGATATCCTGGTGAATGTGAAAGGGGGCGGAAAAGCTGGTCAAGCTGGTGCTGTTAAACTTGGTGTGGCTAGAGCTCTCCTTGAGTATAACAGCGAGTTGCGGGCCGCGTTGCGTCCTGCCGGCGTACTAACCCGCGATCCCCGAATGGTAGAACGAAAGAAGTACGGACAGAAGAAGGCTCGGAAGAGATTCCAGTTTTCGAAGAGATGAGTATTCGTGCCAGGTGCCAAGTGCCAAGTTTCATGCATTTTTTCTGTCTTCCATGGCACCCGGCACTTGTTGGCACTACTTGGCACCCGGCACTTGGCACTACTTAGCACTTGGCACGATTTAAAAACACATGGCAGGGGAGGTTCGATCCTGGAGACGCGAAAGCGTGAGATCGGCCGATGAACCAGCCAGAGGAAATATCCACTACAATTTGAGGTACGTTCATGCCTGCAGTAACCGTTGAGGCACTGCTTGAGTCCGGAGCACATTTCGGACACCTAACGCGACGATGGAATCCCAAGATG
>JAGVJW010000062.1 GCA_020050895.1 bacterium
AAGAACGTTTACAATCCATAATCGACGCATTTGCAGCGCTCGAGCAGTCGCTTCACGACCCATCTGTGGTAGGCGACCCACGCAAATTGAGAGACGTGTCGAGGGAATATAAGAGCCTTCAACCAGTTGTTCTGGCTGTGCGCAATTACCAGGAGATAGCACATCAGATCGAAGAAACGAAGGCAATGATCGCCGATCCAGACCTCGACAGTTCCCTTCGGGATATGGCATATGATGAACTGCGCGATCTCGAAGCAAAACATCAGCTGCTCGAAGAACAACTTCGCGTATTGCTTATTCCCAAGGACCCGAATGATTTCAAAGATTGCATCGTTGAGATCCGTGCCGGAACAGGTGGAGATGAAGCTGCAATTTTTGCCGGCGACTTGTTTCGCATGTACCAACGGTATTCAGATAGAAAGGGATGGATATTAGAAACAATCGACTTTACCGAAGGTGAACATGGAGGATTTAAAGAAGTCATCTTCTCCGTAGCCGGTGATGAGGCTTATGGTACCTTGAAATATGAGAGTGGTGTGCACCGTGTGCAGCGTGTACCAGAAACCGAAGCTCAGGGACGTATTCACACATCGGCTGCAACAGTTGCAGTGTTGCCCGAAGCGGAAGAAGTCGACGTTCATATCAACGATAATGATATACGCATCGATATCTTTAGGGCTGGTGGAAAGGGTGGACAGAATGTAAATAAAGTTGAGACTGCGGTTCGCCTTGTTCACATTCCAACTGGAATTGTCGTTCAATGTCAGGACGAACGCTCTCAACTCAAGAACAAGGAAAAAGCTATGAAGGTGTTGCGAGCCCGACTCTACGAATTTGAATCAGAGAAGCAACAGTCTGCTATTGCAGGGGCTCGGAAGGATATGGTTAAAAGTGGTGATAGGTCTGAAAAAATTAGAACTTATAACTATCCTCAGAATCGAGTAACGGATCACAGATTAATGGGTGATGCTAAAAATTATGCGTTAGAACATATAATTGATGGCAATCTAGATGATGTTATAACTGCACTTAGAATTATTTCATAAACATTTGCTTTTTTTCCAATTAGTGTAAACCATTTAGTCTATTAATTGTTCTTCTTGCCGGATCGGTGTGCTTATTGCATAAATGGGAAAGTTGCGATTGGCACGTTAGGGAAACAGAAACACAACACATAGTATCTGTTGTAACACAATTTTATGAATTTGTGTTGCTGGAGAACATCAATGGGCGAACAACTTACTCGTCGGCTAAAGCAAAGTAACTTTTCGTCTGTACATCAGGAAGCAATTCTTAACATTATAGTAACAGCAGAGTATCTGAGCAGCCTTTTGCGAATGAGGTGTCAGGAATTTGGGTTAACGCTTACCCAATTCAACATTCTCAGAATATTGAAGGGTGTTTATCCAGATGGACATGCTAGGTTAAAAATCATTGAGAGAATGTTGAACCATGCACCTGATGTAACGCGACTGATAAACAGGCTCGAGGCTAACGGGTATGCACGACGCGGGAAAAGCACCGACGATAAACGTCTTTCTATTACATATATAACAACCGATGGCATCGAATTGCTGACACGTATGCAGAAGTATATCGACGATGTAGAGAAAGAAGTAAAACGTAAGTTGCCTTCTTCCGATGCTCAATTAATTTCCCGAATTTGCGAGCGTATATACGAAGATTGGTAATGCGTGTTATTCTGACGGTGACATTTCTATGTTGCGTTTCGCATTTTGCCGCCGCTCAATCGGATTCTGTAAGTATCAATTTTATTCAGATACTAAATCAGCTTAGAAACGATCCCCGGTCCTTCGAATCGGCTATAGATGAATATTATTATGAATGGCGTTCCTTCGTTACTAATCGGAAGGGGCTCGAAAAAGCTATTAAAGAAATTAAACAGAGACTTAGAACACAGTCAAGACTTCCTACACTTACACCCGATACAAACTTGCTAAAGGCAGCTTTGGATCATGCTAATGATAGTTACAATAAGGATGTTGTTGGCCACATTGGTTCCGATGGCTCAAATCCAGGGTCGAGAGTTAAACGATACTCATCCATAGAAAACGTAGCAGAATGCATAACGTACGGACAAAAGACGTCGCGCCTGATGCTTGCAGCTCTTCTCATAGACGAAGGCAATCCGTCCAGAGGCCACAGAGAAAGTCTTCTGTCAGCTCAATACTCTCTCATTGGCGTTGCTGTTGCCCCACATCCGCGGTACCACTTTCAATGCGTTGTTGTACTTGGAAGTAAGTAAAGTATCTACCACACATTCACATTCGAATTCGGCTGTTGCAAGATTCTGGATAGCATGGCTGTCCAGCACGGTGACTCATGTGATTGTTGCCAAAAAATCACAGCGGAATATTGCCGTGTTTTCGAGGCGGGTTCTGGTCAATTTTATTTTTAAGAGCACGGAGCGAACGTATCAGCTCTCTGCGTGTATACTGGGGTTCGATAACGTCATCTACGTATCCACGCTCTGCAGCTTCGTATGGGTTGGCAAATTCTTCATTGTATTGCTGAACTAGTTCTTCTGTATTTCGTTTTCCATCTCCCGATTTCTTATAAAGAATTTCAACAGCTCCCTTTGCTCCCATAACGGCAATCTCAGCAGTAGGCCACGCAACATTGTAATCGCCGCGGATGTGCTTGGAATTCATAACATCGTATGCTCCACCGTATGCTTTGCGCGTTATTACCGTCATCTTGGGAACGGTGGCTTCACAAAAGGCGTAGAGCAACTTTGCACCATGGCGGATAATGCCACGCCATTCCTGGTCTGTCCCTGGAAGAAAACCTGGCACATCTTCAAATACTACAAGCGGAATATTGAACGCGTCGCAAAACCTGACGAATCGTGCACCCTTTACAGAACTGTCTATATCAAGCACTCCGGCTGACGATGCAGGTTGGTTTGCTACAATACCGACAGGCATTGAATCCAATGTTGCAAAACCGACAACCATGTTCGATGCAAATTTTTCATGAACTTCAAGAAAATCAGCTTCGTCTACAACATCGCGTATCACATCCTTGATATCGTAAGGATGGTTAGGATTATCTGGTACAATTGT
>JAGVJW010000151.1 GCA_020050895.1 bacterium
CCTAATCAGCAAACGTCCGATATCTATTTTCTTCAAGTCGTATTTAATGCCATTCTGACTAAGAACATCGGCGATTAATTCTGCAGCACATCTTCTATTCTCGGAAAACTCTATTCTCGCTTGTATCTCTTTATCAAATCCCATAGATGTGGAGAGTATTCTTACGAAGTTAATTATCGACTCATCTGTTTCGCATTCCGATATATTCACTTCCATTGGTTCGCGGGACAAACTTGTTGTCTGCTTCAACTCACACGAATTGTGAATCATCTCATTATCGGCTAGACCGATTTGGTCTGCACAATCAGCATAAAACGCCCTGTCAATCGACACCTTTCTTTTGGAGTATAATGCCATATTCTCAGTCGCCTCGGGAAATACCTCATACACAATGTGAACCGTCTCAGTCCTATCATTTTCCCGCTTGAAGTATGCTTTGTAATCGCCCAAATCGCCGCACATTTGTTTTACGTGAGATCGTACATAACGTTCTGCTGTAATGGCATCGTATATATCAAAGGTGCCATTCTTATTGCTAGAGTATACAAATCGGCCATTATCGTATTGACGGAACCAAAGTTCATCACGATTTGAATTTACCAATGGACCCATGTTGCGAGGCATTGTCCAATATTTGAAAGAACTATCACGCACCTGAACACAATAATAGATGTCAAAACCGCCGTAGCCCGGTAGCCCATTAGAAGCAAAGAAAAGCGTGTCTTCACCGAAAGACAGGCTTGGAGTTCGTTCGGAAAGCAAGGTATTTATTGGATAGTCGAACGTGTATTGGCTGTCGGTTCCAATCCATGCACTGTCAATCAAATACAAATCCGTGTTCCCAGCCATGAGATATGAATTGGTCTTTCTTGCAGATAGCTTGTTTCCGATAACACAGTCGTTGCTGGTTCGATCAGAAGAAATAAAGGCAAATTTTCTGCTTTTGCTAATGAAGAAGTCTGAATCCCAATATGAAGTATTGATGGGACTTACTAGTTGCCTTAGATACCTATAGTTATTATTATCGTCACGCCAGAAAACGAATACACCAGCCCGAGTATCTGGTGATCCACTGTATTTCAATTTCAATTCAACCGATCTGCTCTCCTGTTCATTCAGCAATATGGATACGGGGTAATACAGCAACCATAAGTCGGCCGAAGGAAAATCAGAAAGTGGATCATATACGTAAACATAATTTGAATACCTGGGAAATCCATTCGGATGATTCATAATCATAGTTGGAACTGTCTTCGCAGATCGGAGTGTAACGAAGTATCGATTTCTGCTGTCATATTGTCCATATACATACATTGTATCTCCGTCCAAAAACAACAGTGAGTTCTCATGAGCATCGTTTATTGGCCTTGGGAGCCGCGCTACTGAGTTTGATCCAGAGTCATTATTCCAAATAAATACATCCTCACTACCCAATAGAGTATATGGTCCTGAACGAGTGAAATAGAATCTCTCTGTTCCGTCCAAGACGGGATTGATTTCGTCAGAATTGTCGGTATTTACTTGAGGTATTGGCTTTCCTCTTACTAGAGAAGTATCTGTTTTCAATAAAAGATCCGTACTTGTAATAAACTCCTTTTCCTCTGGCGTCAGATTCAAATAATGGGAGAATGTCTCACTGTAGTGTCCAAGATCTCCACTCTGAAAGAATAATGACAACGAATCTCGAAGGACAGCCAGGAAAATTCGCTTTTCACAATCTGGATTATCCAACTTCGTGGAGGTGCAGCTACCAATCGACAGACAAACAAGGATTGCCACAATCAATGGCCTAACTGTGCCAGAAATGGTCGTGGGAAAATAGACATTATCCATTATCGATAATTTACCACATCGACACCGGTATCTGCCAATATATTTATGGACTCCATCGTTCATGGAATTCACACCTTATGCGATCATATCCGTCCCACAAATACATCTGTTATTCAATGAAATGATGAAAAAGATTAGCATAAAACATTCGAGTGTATGCCGGAGACCAGGCATAACACAAAATTCAGTGCGGTTCAGGCATAGACATGGAGCAAACACTATAGGCGACGGATAATGTTTACAGAGTTAAATCGGCAAGGCACTGAAAGATTATCACGCCAGAAGTAATTCGTGGAATGGATAGGTCGTAACAATGTTCTGACATCAGAATCGCGAAATGATGATCAAACGGAGTGGTGTGAAAAACTCAGACCAATTTAAATTCAGGTCAAAGACTCAACAACTGAACTTTCAGGTAAAGTTTGCTTACCGACGCAGCCGTCTCCTTGATCGTTGAATTAGTTCATGAAATGAGTGCACACAACGAATCGAATTCCGTGTATCGAGTGTGCATCTTAAGAAGACGCAGCATGATTTCAGGTTCACGAACTGCACCGCATGCAGTATAGATTTCCTGCAGTGGTTTAACAGAAAGATCTGAGTGAATCACCCAACTCATGGTACGCAGCTTCTTTGCTGTTACGCGAAGCCGGTGTACAGTGGGGGAGTCAACCTTGGAATGCAGTGATATAACGGCTGACAACAGTGCGTTCCACCGAAGGTGAACGAATTTGTCAAAAATCATTCATTATGGAAGAACATGCATTTCTACACGACGATTCATTGAATGTGCTTCTTCCGTTTCACCTTCCATGAGTGGCTTTGTTTCGCCAAAGCCAACTGATTCGACCCGTTTAGATTCGACCCCTCCATTGATGATGTAAGCCTTAACAGCTTCAGCTCTCTTTTTCGACAAGTTCATATTGTAGTCGCTGCCGCCTTGATCGTCGGTATGGCCCTCGAATCTCATTCTGATCTTGCCATCATCCTTCATCAGCTCAATCACACGTTCCAGGTCGGGATACGATTCTGGCTTCAATTCCGATTTGTCGTAATCAAAAAATACAAGTAGCCTGCCAGATCCTCCGGTAAGGGGCGATAGATAGATGTCCTTAGTAATGGTGCGTCCTTTGGCGCTCGGTGGAACATCATAACGTTCGCTATGGAACAAGTATCCCGGACGCCGTGCAGTAATTGAATACTGGTGTCCAGAAGTGAGAGTAACGTAATACTGACCGGTTTCATCGTCACTTCTGAGGTTGGCAACAGATTTACCAGTAGTAAGGTCGGTAACCGTAATATCGGCTCCGAGGGGTTTCTTGGTAATTGCGTCCCTAACCGTTCCATCGACAAGAGTGACTTCATCGCTTGGGAATGGATTGGGTACTACAAGGTAGTTGTCGTAGTCGCCGTTTGCCGATGCCCGAGTAAAATATGCCTGGTTCGAATTGGCAATAGATGTATAAAAAAGTTCATCGGCAGTAGTGTTAATTGGCGATCCAACATTCTTAACATCAGTTATATTCATCCCATTGATTTTACCGATATATATATCCTGTCCACCCATGCCCCCTACCTTATTACTTGCAAATGAAAGAGTTCGTCCGTCTGGGGCAATAATGGGCGACATTTCATCCGATGAGGAATTGATTGCATCTAGGGGTCTTGCTGCCGACCATTGTTTACCCATCCACGTGGTAACGTAGATATCCGTTCCGCCCTTACCAGGGCGGTCGCTGACAAAATAGAGCGTTCGTCCGTCTGATGTAATAGACGGCTGGGATTCGTAGTTGGCTGTATTAACGGAACCGCCAAGATTGGTAACATTCGTCCACCGACCATTTTCGCGGTGTGCCATGTAAAGATCAGTTCTACCCTGACCGGACACTTCGTGACCGTATGCAGCAAAAATCATGGTCTGTCCGTCGGGAGTAAGTGTTGCCGTACCAACCTGTGTCCCATCATTAACGGAACCGGACAACTCATCCATATCCGTCCAGCCAGATGATGTGCGATCCACTGCATACAAGCGTTGTTCGCCGGACTGTGCCGACGTAATAATCAGTGTACGTCCGTGGGCTGTAGGTGAAGGAGCAAAGTCATCTGAGGTCGTATTGCCGTCGAGAGGTGAAATCTGCAACGTCTGTGCGGAAGCAACTACACCGATAATAACAAAGGTTATGATAACAACGAGTCTCATTGATAGTGCTCCTACAGAGTAAATCCAAGTTGAAGAATTAATGCGAGTGAGTTGAGCGAAGCTTTATCGTACTGAATCGATGCAGTGCCTTGAGTATAAGGCTGTGATAAATCTGTTGCTGTAAATCCTGAATTCAATTCTGTAATCATATACTGATAACGAAGATTTGGTGCGAGGTAAATCTTTTTAGTAAGGTCGAATCGGTATCCCGCTCCCAGTTCAATTCCAATGCGGGATTTCGAATAAACTGAGGTTGTATAGGCAGAGGATGGAATCGATGGAAGGAGATTCTGAGCCACATTCGTTTCACGTTCAATTTGTGTGTATTGGCCAGGATTCCTCTCATAATCAATGGCGATAATTGTTCCTGGAGGACCAATCCATGTAAGCCGATCCGTTCTTGTTACATCACCAAGCAGAAACGTGGCGTACGGACCAACCGTTACAAAGAATTTATCGACAACATTTATTCTAGCCAGGATTGCCGCGGCAATTGTATTCATCGTTAATGCATACCGGGCTTCCGTCTCCATTGGAACAACGGCAAAGCCACTAGTGCCCGATCCATTAGCATCTTGTGTGACACCCGAATCTGCATCGACGAAACCCCTCTGTGTGTTCGTCGCATACTTCTGATCGAATGCCAATCGACCCTGTATACCAACGACGTCGGAAATGGCAATGTCTGCAAACACGCCGAATTCTGGTGATATTCCAGATCCGCTCTTCAGCGCCTCTTCGGGTGAATTCTGGATTTGAGGTGTGCTGGTATACGGCTGAGACATAAAGTTGAAATTCACCCCGGCTTCAATTCCAAGTATAAAAGGGCGCCTGTTCGATGCAGACGTGGAAGCATCTTCACCTCCGGGACGTCCTTTCGGACGCAAGACATCTTCTTGTGATATCAGTGATCCCACAGCAAGTAGAAGCATTGCTGTCCACAGAAAAACCATTCGCATGTTCTCTCCCACGTAGATATTATGGCGACGAAACTAACAGTTATACAATAATGGTCAACATTAACGATTCTTTCAGCCATTTGGCCCAAACGACCATGAACAACCATGCCGGGTATCACGGATACCCGGCATCAAGGTGTAAAGTGATTTTTTTAACTCCATGCCGGGTATCAAGAGATACCCGGCATCATCTATTTTCTGTTATTCCGAGGTGTTGTCGATCTGGGCGCGCTGCAGATGTCCACTGTAATCAACATAAACCGTTTTCCACTAGATCGGAAGAG
>JAGVJW010000265.1 GCA_020050895.1 bacterium
AACGCCTGATCCTCCCGGGATTGTTACGGTATGCGTACACATTGCAAGAGCCTCTGGTGAAACGCCATGTGCTTCTGATCCAACGACCAGTGCAAGCTGTTTGCAATTACGGATTGCCGACGGATCCGAGCCACCAGTTACAACGGCTGCGGCTATTGTTCTGCCCGTTAGTAATTGCAATACCGATGTTGTGTCGGCCTTCCTCACAACATTGATTTGAAAAGCTGCTCCGGCAGTAGCTCGCATTGTCTTTGGATTGTAGAGATCAGCAGTGTCTCGGCACAGGACAACGTCAGAAAATCCAAACCAGGCAGCAGTCCTGACGATTGCTCCAACATTTCCAGGATCGCCTACTGCATCGAGGACAAGCACATGCTCACCGATTTCATCCTCCTGCAAATAGGGGACAACTGCGAGTATTTGTTGTGGAGCTACGGTGCTGGCCATCGCCGACATGTCGCGCGGAGAACACTCAAAAACTTCAACTCCCAAATCAATCCATGATGAGCACAAGGCACGTACTTCACTATTGGAACCAGTCTCAACGATTACATACTGCGGGATGATATTATTATTTAACAACTCAATGTTAAGGTGAGAACCCTCTGCGATAAATAGACGTCGTTCTTGCCGTACCTTACGCTGGTGGAGAGTACGCGTATCGTTTCGAAGTTTGAGCGGAAGACTTTTTATCAGCTGCATCTCAACGCAAAACTATGAAGAGCATCAAGATGCTGGAAATAGCAACGGCTCCCAGCGATAGGGAGCCGTCGATGATGAGTGCAATGAGGAATTATAAAACGCGTTTTAGGGCTGTTTCGAACTGAACCTTCGATTGCATGCCAACGATTTTTTGAATAATCTTTCCGGTCTTATCAATGATGAAGGTTGTGGGAATCGAGGGAATTCTACCGTATGCTTCGGCAATTTTTTGTTGCCCGTCGTATACTGTCACAAAAGGTATCGAGTATTTATCAACAAAACTCTGAACCTGCGTCAATGCATTATCACCCTGGTCGAGCGCAACACCAACCACAACAACATTTTTACCTGCATATTCCTTGCTGAGTGTTACGAGGTCTGGCATTTCTCTACGGCAAGGTCCGCACCACGTTGCCCAGAAATTCAGGAGGACGATCTTGCCGCGGGTGTAATCAGAAAATGATACAGTCTGAGAACCATTTTTCCATGCAAAATCAGCAGCAATGCCTTCAGCGCGTTTCGTGCTAGAGACTACCGAATAGACTATATTCGATCCGGGCAACTGAGCACTGATAATCGGGTATGCAACAGCCGCAAGAACGATACCAATGAATGCAAAAACTGTAAATCCCTTCATTTGCGCAATGATTTCAAATTCTGGTGGTAATGATGAGTTTAACGGTCAAGACGCAGCATGCGAGGCGTATATTGCCCCTTACCAATGTCTCAGTGATTCGATTAATAGCCTAACGCCTATCCCAGTACATCCCTTTGGCTGATAGTAGCTTGGCTTTGCTAGCATCGACGTGCCGGCGATGTCGAGATGCACCCATGGGTAACTGACAAAATGTTTTAGAAAGAGCGCTGCCGTAATTGAACCGGCATTTCTGCCTCCGGAATTTTTAATATCGGCGTAGTCACTCGACAACATTTCCTCATACTCTTCATAGATCGGCATTTCGCAGACGTATTCATTTGTTCGGTCGGCGGCGGCTTTCAACCGACCTTTCGTTGCTTCATCGGTTCCAAACATGCCAGTTGTTACGTTACCCAAGGCCACCACACAGGCGCCAGTGAGTGTTGCAAGGTCAATTACTACCTCAGGATTGTACCTAGCGGCATAGCACAGCGCATCGGCGAGTACTAAGCGTCCTTCGGCATCGGTATTGTCTATCTCAGCTGTTTTACCATTCATAAACTTCAATATGTCGCCTGGTACCATTGCACTTCCACTGGGCATGTTTTCGGTGGATGGGATGAGACCGATAAGATTCTTCTTTAAGCCAAGCTTTGAAGCAGCTACCATGGTTCCAATCACTGATGCAGCTCCGTGCATATCGCCTTTCATGTCCGACATGTTCGCTGCAGGTTTTATCGAGATTCCGCCTGTATCAAACGTAATTCCTTTGCCAACCAAAACGATGGGTTTCTTGGATTTGGGGCCACCATTGTATTGCATAACGATGAATACTGGAGGATTAACACTGCCCTTGTTAACGCCCAGCAGGCCACCCATCCCAAGTTCTTCGATTTTCTTTTTATCAAGTATCGTTGTAGAAAACCCGTTCTTTTTGCCAAGGTCAGATGCCCTTTTTGCAAGCGTCTGCGGATAAATCTCATTGTTCGGCGCATTTGCTAGGTCGCGAGCTATAACGACGCCACTAACAATAGCTTGTGCAATCGCTGCACCCTTGGCTACGGCTTTTGCTCTCGCCCGATCGCAATAGAACGTAAAATCCGTTACAAAGGGCTTGGTTTCATCTGAATTAGATTTGTATTTAACGAATCCATACTGACTAAGCATGGCGCCTTCCACTGCTGCTTGCGCAACGGTGTTTGAATCGATTCCGGGAACAACCGGTACCTCGAAGGCAACGTGCTTGCAGCGTAATGCCGCTGCGCTCTTTGTGGCGGAGGCAGACGACCGACGAATGATCTCCGTTGTTACCTCGTTCTGAATACCGAGGCCGACAAGAATAAAACGAGGCGCCGTTGCAGCGCTACCGACGTATCCGACTGAAGTCGAATATTTCTTTCCGGAAAAATCTCCTGAGTCCAACAACGGCTGTAAATGAGGAATGCTGTCGATCAGATTCTTACGCTGAGCTTTGAAGAGACTCTCGTCTTGGTAAATAAATATTACAACGGCATCAGCTTTTACCGATCGACGGTTATCAATTGTGCAGGAAACAGACATACGAAAAGCTATGATTCGTGGGTAGTCAGTTGTTACAAGACTACAAAATACGCTTGAGCAATTTAAATGTCGGGATAAAACACCTGAAACAACCGGAAGCTTACATCGGGCCTTTTCTGGGTTGGCAGCCGCACATACCCGCCTTTAAGCCATAACTGAAGCTGGTCGGTGTAATGGGCATCAAGAGGTTGGCCAGACACACCGCCAGGTACAACACAGTATTGCACCGAGTCGCCCATGTCGGAAATGATGCGCATAGACTGCGTTACCGAGGTAGCGTATGGTTTGCTAATGGACCATTCAGTATTGAAGATTGTTGTGGAGCTGCCTCCCACTTCAAAAGGCCCATGATTGATGACTGGTTCAAGAAGAGGATGATTGCCCATGATATGTGCAAAGGTTACGTGATGAAGACGCCCATAGAGCCAATCTTCCACACGGTCGGATTCAAATGTCATACGCAGTTCATTAACAGCTTGAGTAAAGCTTCTGATGACAATCCACGACAAATCCTCTTTATCTGCAGACCGAATATCATCGAATAAGACATGCGTTGGATTGTCGAGAAGTTCATCCATGCGTTTCAAAGCATTACTTCCAACCAAACTCCAATCATAAAAAAGTTGAGTTCCAAGTTCGTCTTCGAACGTATTCCATATCAACTTCTGAAGAAATACTGCATGAATTGCTGAAGCGGGATCGACGGTAGATTGCGTGCCATCCCACTTGACAAGCGACGCCAACGCTGCCTGTTCTAGCTGTGTAAGACGCGACGATGCACGACGTAAAACAGGGAGCGTTCTGTTGTTAACTGAAATTGCATACGGTGATATGATATCGAGCTGCATAACCTGTGCATCTCGAACGCTCATATCACGATAGATATTCAGCAGCTGAACTATTCGCTCAATTCTTGAAGAGGGCTCGTAAAGCGTTGTAATGAACGGTTGAGTATTTGAAAATGTTCTATTGTTGGCACTGGCTACGTAACCTGAATCGTGTTTTCTCAGACGTCCAAGAGTTGAAAGCCGAAGGTATCCACTCCAGTCCAGATCTGGAATCAATGCATCTATGGGAAGCAGTGGATCTGCTTGACTGCGAAGCGGCACAATGCCCCCTACAATGGTACCCACGTTGCCTCTAACATCGCCAAAATGAAAGTTCAAGGCCGGAGTGTTCCAATTATCCAAAGCTTCGAATGCTTCTTCAATAGTGGAAGCCGAATTGATACGGTAGAGCGAACCAATCTCGTTTGATGCGTTGCTGCCCGTCCACCGAAATGTGAGGCACTCATCCAATGCTGATTCGGTTTTCTGTTTACGATGAATTGTATGGCGCTCTGTGCTGCGTCTTAAAGAATGTACATCCGATAGTACGCACGACCGATTTGTGAATCGCAGATCGATTAGTGAGTCGGGTTCATCCTTGATCCTGATTGTGTCTCGCCTGAACCTGAACTTTGAACGTGAACCGTTGGAATTGAAATAATAGTTTTGGTTCGTGGAGTCGATCTGCTCAACAAAGTAATCAACGTCATCAGCCAGCGCATTTGTAATACCCCATGCAATGCTATCGTTGCGACCCGACACTACAAACGGAATTCCAGGGATACTGAATCCAATTACATTAAAACCTTCGGCTGTGAGATGGTTAGGATACCATTGTGATGGCATAGAAACGCTTAGATGCGGATCGTTGGCCAGAATGGATCCCGAAGATCCATGGCTGACTGCCCAGCAATTACTACCAACAGCACTGCCTTCTATTCCAAGCGAGCTCTTGACATCCGTTAGTTCACGCAACATTGTTTCCAAGAGGGATCCAAGTTCCCTGATTGTAGTATCAGATATCGATAATGTCTGCTTCTGCCTCTCATATCGAGCAGAGTCTAACACAAAAGGCGGGCTTACATTCTGTGACTGATATTCGTACATAGCTGCCTTACCGCGCTGTGCCGCTATTCTTGCGTAGGCAATGTCGTTCCAGAATGCAAGACTCAACTCAAAGGAGACGACGCGTTCAACGATCAGGCAATCCACGGGTGTCCATACAGAAGGTTTGTATCTGAGAGCATCAAACTCAAACGGAAGACTTTCACTGTATTCATTGATAAATTTAGTTACACCACTCGCATATCTCTCCAATTGA
>JAGVJW010000075.1 GCA_020050895.1 bacterium
ACGCCGGGAGAAACGCCGGGAGAAACGCCGGGAGAAACGCCGGGAGAAACGCCGGGGAAGGTCAGTCTGAGTCACTGCCCTTCTGTCGAATATGTAATCCTATAGGTTAGCCACTCCTTCAGGTGTTCGGCATTACGATCTTGATAGAAATCTCTGGCAAGGTGATTCCAATCGAGCACCTGCCATTCCATTCTACCACAGCCGCGCTGATTGCCAAGATTGTAAACAAAATCGAACAGCGCACTGCCTGCCCCCTTCAATCGTTGCGATTCTGCTACATACAGATCTTCCAGATAGATGGTGGGCTTTGCAAGAAAACTTGAGTATGTCTCGAAATAGATTGCATAGCCAACGGCAATATTGCTCTCGTCGAGTGCCAGGATAGCGTTGTATCGTTTTGTTTCGGAGAATGCGTCGCGATGCAATCTTTCAACCGCCTCAGATGTTGGCGGATCGAGTTTTTCGTAAAAGGCCAGTTCGTAAATAAGATTAATAAATGATTCAAAGAAATGTTCCGTTAAAGGTTCGATTCTGATGCTCATACGATATCCGTCACGATGTTATCAATTAGCCGGGTTGTTCCCGCGAATGCCGCAATAAGGAGCGCAATTTTTTCTCCAGAGTAATAAAAATCGCGCGATTCGAGTGTATTGGCATCAACGGCAACTGCATATTCAATACGCACATCCTGTAAGGCGGAAAGCATTTCAGCTTCGATCTCGGACCGGGATATTGTCTTGCGTCCTTGCAAAGGTGTGACTTGATTGCTAATGAACTTTTTTGCGCCGCTAAGAGCACGGAATAGCGACGTTGCCCGATTACGTTCTTCGACGTTCAAATACGCATTCCGGGAGCTCTTTGCCAGCCCGTCGGGTTCACGTACGGTTGGAACAACATTAATAGCAATAGGCATTGCCAGATCGGCAACCATTTGCCTGACTACAAGCGTCTGTTGGTAATCTTTCTGACCAAAGAATGCTTCCGTCGGCATCACGGTGTTGAACAACTTGCAAACAACCGTGGCTACTCCATCGAAGTGTCCCGGCCTGCTGGCCCCCTCCAATACTTTTGCAATTCCCTCAATGTGAATAGATGTTGCGAAACCTTGCGGATACATTTCCTCAGCAGAAGGGGCGAACACATGTGTGCCGCCGTGATCGCGTATCATTCTCACGTCTGCATCAAGATTTCGCGGATATGAACCGAAATCTTCCGAGGGCCCGAACTGTAGTGGGTTAACGAACACTGAGACAACCGTAAGCGAGTGGCGCATGGAAGACAGCTTGATGAGCTCTGCATGCCCTCCATGCAATGAACCCATCGTGGGAACAAATCCGATACCGACGCGTTCGGCATGCGCGTCCATGACGATGTCATGCATTTCCGAAATTGTAGTGATAATATGCACGTCACGGTTCCGGCTTGGTGTAGTACGAAGATAACGTGAGTCGAAGCACCGTCCTCGTTGCCATTATGCTGTTGGCACTTTGCGGATTTGAAACGAATGCGCAGAAAACTGCACCGACACTAACTAAAGATCTTTATGACGACGTCGTAGATCATCGTCGGTTCGATTCATTGTGGCGGGCATCGAAACGATTCGGCAAACTGAATACCGATGCGGTGTGGAGCGAGGCTTATGCCACGTATCGTCAGTCTCTTGCAAACGCTGATCCCGGTTCATTCTACGTCGATTCCAGACTCGCCTTCTGGATCAACGCCTATCTGGCAGTACTCATGAAGGTCATGCAATTGCGTGTTGGGTACCGCTCGACGGTTTGGGACAGTCTCTTATTAGTCCGCGACACGTTTACCATAGCCCACGCACGGCATACGCTCAAATCGTTATCCGATACCATCATAGCCACTGCTCAAACAGTTCGAGTGCGAGCCTTCTTCTGCACCGGGAGTTCAAACGCACCTCCGTTTCCAACAGGTGCGTGTTTTGCAAAGACGATGAAGGCATTACTCAGAGAACAATTGCGAAGGGTATGCAGGTCCGAGAGGTATGTTTTGTACGATCCGGCAGTAAATGTTCTGCAACTGTCTGCAATGTTTAAAGATTGGTTCTACGAAATGTCTGCCGAAGCCGGAACAGTAGTGGACTTCCTCTTACCCTGGATGACTGAAGCCAGTGCGGCTCAGTTAGCTCTGAGGAAGGATGGGATGCAAATAGTGATATCGGACAGGATTGAGAAGTGGAACCGTGCGAGGTAACATAAAAAAACAGCCGTAATTTGCAGAATGACAATACCTGTAGATAGAACTGCAAACACGCGTATCGATTCCTCTGCAATTGCAGATGGTAGGATGACCAATGTACCTTCCGACCACATGTTCATCGCAGAATACACAAACAGAGAATGGAGAAAGGCGCGCGTTCAACCATATAGAGCAATCCCACTGGCGCCATTTGCTTTGGGACTGCATTATGCTCAAGCTGTTTTCGAAGGAATGAAGGCATACCGCCTGGAGAATAGCAGTATTGCAGTCTTCCGAATCCAGTCTCATTTCCAGAGATTTAATCGGTCTCTAGAACGAATGGAAATGCCTCCGGTACCCGAAGATTTGTTCTATAGCGCTATCAATACCTTCGTTGATACAGACCGTGATTGGGTCCCACCCGGACCTGAATCCGCCTTTTACATCAGACCTCTGATGTTTGCCAGTGAAGAGCGCATGGGGTTAAAGTCTGCAGAT
>JAGVJW010000205.1 GCA_020050895.1 bacterium
ACGCCGGGAGAAACGCCGGGAGAAACGCCGGGAGAAACGCCGGGAGAAACGCCGGGAGAATCTCCCGGCAATGTTTCACGCCGGGCAATGTTTCAACAATGTTTCAACAAAAACAAGGTACTAATTAATGCTCACTATCGGACTTTTCGGCTTTGGATGTGTTGGACAAGGTCTTTGGGACGTAATTCACAGAACACATGGATTACGTTCTCGGATTGCACGTATCTTCGTCAAGGATAAACACAAGGCACGCCCCCTACCTCAAAGTGCATTTACCTTTGAACGCCACGACATTCTGAACGACGGTTCAATAAACGTTGTTGTAGAACTCATAGATGATGCTGAAGCCGCATTTGAAATTGTCTCTGCCGCCATGAGAAACGGTAAGGCAGTTGTGACAGCAAACAAGAAAATGGTGGCGACACGATTCCGCGAGTTGCTTGAGCTCCAGCGAGAATCCCAGCAGCCGCTCCTCTATGAGGCCTCCACCGGAGGCAGTATCCCAATTATCCGAAACCTTGAAGAATATTACGACAACGATCTGCTAAGCGGCGTGGAAGGAATCGTAAATGGAACAACGAATTATATTCTGTCGAAACTCTCAGTAAACAACGAAGCCAATTACTACGATGTACTTCACGACGCACAGCGTCTTGGCTTTGCTGAATCCGATCCGACGCTGGATGTTGATGCGTGGGACGCTGCGTACAAGACTGTTGTGATATCGGCTCATGCATTCGGTGCCGTGATTCATCCAGATGATGTTGTGCGAAGGGGTATTGCAACCATTACTCCGTTCGATGTTGCTGTTGCACGTAGCCATGGTTGCGATATAAAACTGTTGAGCCGCACTTCACTGCACAACAACAAGTTGATTGCGTGGGCTCTGCCAACCTTTGTGCCCCACACGGATATGCTGGCGCACATTGAAAATGAAACAAACGCCATTCGACTGCATGGTGCCTTTTCCGACGATCAATTATTGATTGGTAAGGGGGCCGGTGCGCATCCAACAGCATCGGCAGTGCTCTCCGATATAGCAGCGTTGAAATACGGCTATCGTTATGAATACAAAAAACTATTCCAAAATGATATCCCACAGTTTAACACCGACATTTCCACACGTGTGTATATCAGAGGCGATGAAAGTCATCTGAAATCCATTGATTTTATTGATGTGGAAATAGACCACAAAGCCAATAACAATAGGTATCTCATAGGTCGAACTTCTATGCGTGCATTAGCGGAATCAGAACCTTTTATATCGTCAGAATGCTTCATTGCAATAGTCTAACAAAAAGAAAACACGCATTTAACATCTCCTTAACCCACAACTAAATGGAACACACTAAGTTGGTGTGAGTCGAATCAGCCAATCCAATTTCGGAACATCTAGGGCTTGTCCGCAAGTCGGAGGGATGGCAGGCTGAGATGGGGCAGTGTAATGATCACTAACTTTTTTTTCAATGGAGGTCAGATGTCAGTCCAACCTGAGTTGCTGGAAAGAGCGCAAAGTGATTCTTCCGGCGTTTTTGATGTTGTTCTCACCTTCACCGACGATTCTGTACCGTCGTCTCTCGAATCCAAACTCACGGAAATTCTTGGATTCACCAACATGTATTCCGGCAGACTGTCGGGTAAGGAAGTTGTAGAACTTTCAGAGAATCCGCTCGTCGTCAGCATCGAAGAAGACACTGAGCAATTTGCAATGGACGATGAATGACAAGTTGATTAGTATGAGGAAGGGGGCGACCACCACCGCCCCCTTTTTTTATTTCTGCACTATCAACAAAATGTGTTCTAGCGTAGCTGCTTCGGACGGTTGTATATCTGTAACATAATTTACTATATCCGCACTGGCAAACGATAATCCGCTCTTTCTTCGGAGTGCCGTTTCTGCACCGCGTACCGCTACATCAAAAACAAAACGAGGTGCAACGGTTCGTACAGGTCCACTGCTGGCTATGGTGGAATGTTTGACGTGTCTTGCAATCTCTTCCATCAAACTGGTATTTGAAGGTGGAATTACATGGACGAGAGGAATCAGCACACCATTGGACCACACACCCATCGTGAATTTTTCAAATCCACGTCGTCCGCCAGTACGCAAATGAACATGCATGAGCACTGTTCTGAAAATGTGAGCATCGCCGGCTGCTAAGGGCGCATTCTTGCGAGCGATGTCGGCTGCTAACGGTGCATTCATGCGAGCAACATCGGTTGCTAACGGTTCATTCCTGCGAGCAACATGTCGGTCGGGTTCCACCTCTGGTAATGTGTATTTCAGGATTTTGTTAAGCATACTCTTTCTCAAAGAGGTCGGGAGAGCGGTTGTGTCTGGTACAAGTAAAGCAACTGTTTCTGCAATGCTGCCCACGTGCCGTACACACTCATCTATGAGCCACTGATCGAAACCGGTGTGCTCTTCAAGAAATTTATGAAGCTTGCTCACGGATATCCCTTCATTTTGTGCGATGGTATCGGCATTCATATGTTCCATCGATTCAGCCTGAAGACCAATACCGGATAAGTAATGAGACAATTGCCGGCTGAATCCATGATTGACGTAGACGTGTTCGCATTCCGTTTCACGAACCGTGTCAACGAGGTCTTGCCAATCAGCATGGTCACTGAGTACGAATCCCATTTCGTCTGGAGCGCGTCTGCCAGCCCTTCGCACTGCAAGCCACCCGGATGCACGCCCCCTTGCAATGGCTCCATTCTCCTGCATCCAGTCGGGTCCATCTGCAATCGATGGTGTAATGATCAGTGATCGTTCAGCTTCCTCCTTTGTAGTAAAATTGTTTAGCAGGGAAGTGTTAGGTATGTGATGTCCGGCAGCGGACATTGCATCATTCATCGTCATTACAGCAGGATGGACATACACAGGTCCAATCGATAAGTCTACCAATCCAAGAATATGCTGGGCCTTTCCAAGAGAATAGGCGTGAATAACACTTGGTATATGGGCATCTGCATTGGACAGCCACCATGAATTGATTTTTTGAAACGTTGCATTCTGCTGCGGCCAACGGTATACCGGCAAACCAAACGTAGACTCCGTAATAAACACATGGCACCGGACGGGTTCAAACGATTGTGCAAATGGATCAGCTTCGCGTTTGTAGTCGCCCGAAGCAACCCAAACCTCGCCCTTGTGTTCCACACGCACTTGTGCTGAGCCCGCTACGTGCCCTGCGGGATGAAGAGAAACGCGTACACCGTTGATCGTCAACGGTTCGTTATACTCAACATCGCTAATGTGATTGTTGCCACCCAGACGTGCGCGTAAAAGCGGCGTTGTTTCACGATGACATAAGTACGCCTCCATGCCCCTTCTTGCATGATCGCTGTGTGCATGCGTGATGATTGCTTTCGGTACGCTGCGCAGAGGATCGATATAAAAATCTCCCGCTGGACAATACAATCCACGATTGGTGTTGATGAGCATTAGTAGTTTTGAAGAACGCCAATA
>JAGVJW010000147.1 GCA_020050895.1 bacterium
ATTTAAGGATATCTACCAGTTCATCCAGCTTTCGATTGTTCAAAACATCGGCTGCTGTTTCTCCTTCGGGAGTGTAACGCATGTCGAGCGCTGCCTCCATACGAAACGAAAAACCGCGTTGGTGATGGTCGAACTGATATGATGAAACGCCAAGATCGAACAAGATGCCCGAAACACCGGGCGAAGAAGGAGTAATGCCGAATTCACGATTTAGGTATTCAGGCATAGTATCAAAATTTGCATGTACCAATCTGAGGTATACGCTTTGTACTGGGCCGGCGAGAAATTCTGCAAACCGACGTGTACAATGGTCAATTGCCATTTCATCGGCGTCAAACGAAGCCACTACCGACTGATCACTGCCCTGCGTTTGTCTGGTGCTTGCAATCAATGCATCAAGAATCGACGCAGTATGTCCACCGCCTCCAAGCGTTGCATCGATATAGGTTCCACCTGTGTGCACCTTGAGGTACAGAATGCACTCATTCAACATTACCGGAACATGATATTCTTCCGGCATCAGGCGGTTCATAATAGCAAGGACAATGACGGGAACGACAGTGGTTCGATTGAAAGGAAGGCTTCTGCATACTGAGTTCCGATACGATTGCCAAAGTAGCGTGCCCTCGCTTCAATACCTTCAATAAAGGAACTATCCGAAATGAATGTTTGGGGATCGTTCGATTGGTTGTGACCCGGCGAATGAAATTGCGAGCCGAACGCGTGAATTGATTGCATTTTATACCCGAAGGTATCGCTGATGTCGATGTAAAAATCTGGCTGTCGCGTGAAATCGTAAAATAATTGATAACAAATGGTTCTTTGCGGTCGGTGCGGTTGCTGCACGATACCGCTGAACGTTGTTGTAACCTTTGTGAGGCCTGCGGTGAAAGATGCAGACCGTGCTATGCGGTGAACAGTTTCGTGATCGGGGTGACGTTCGAACGATGGAGGAATAATAATCAGTTTTGGTTGAAAGTGTCGGATAGCCCCAACAACTTTTAGCACATTATCTTGTGTATGTGCAATTGCAGCATCAGGCATATCCAAAAACACTCGCTCGCTCACGCCAAGAATTTTTCTGGAAGCTTCGGCTTCGGACTTCCGAAGATCTGCGCTACCGCGTGATCCCGCTTCGCCAAGAGTACAATCGGCAAAGGCTACAGATATGCCTTCGTTAGTAAGTTTTTTTACCGTACCAGAACAGGCAAGTTCTGCATCATCGGGATGAGCAGAGATAACGAGGACGTCGCAGCTCACGGGTGTTCAAGATCCTGAATTTTTTCAACTCGTTTAGTATGGCGCCCTCCGCTGAACTCAGACTTAAGGAACGTGCGTACAATTTCGATGGCAAGTTCTACCGGTGTGATCCTTGCACCGACTGCAACCATGTTGGCATCATTATGTTCGCGTGCCAGACGTGCCATTTCAACGTTCGTAACGTTCGCTGCGCGGATACCCTTTATCTTGTTGGCTGCGATTGAGACTCCGATTCCCGTTCCGCACACCAATACACCCATTTCTGCTTTACCTTCTGCCACCAGCCTGGCAGCGGCTGAAGCAAAATCTGGATAGTCTACGGATTCTTCGGAGGCAGTTCCGACATCGATAACTGCATAACCATCGGCTTCCAGAGCCTCTTTCAAAGCCTCCTTGTGCCGATATCCTGCATGGTCAGATCCGATACTAATCTTCATGGGTGTACACCAGTACTTCCAAATCCGCCTTCGCCCCGATGTGTTACATCAAGATCGTCAACCTCGTTCCAATCTATATGTTCATACCGTGCAACAACAAGCTGTGCAATTCGAGAGCCACGCTCGATGATAAAATCGGATGAAGAGAAGTTAGCAAGGATTACGTGAACCTCGCCGCGGAAGTCGCTATCGATTGTCCCGGGGGAATTCAGAGCAAACACACCATGTTTGGCTGCCAGACCGCTTCGAGAGCGAACCTGACATTCGAATCCTAAAGGAATTGACATTTGCAGACCAGTGGGGACCATCGTTACAGATCCCGGCACTAACCGTATCGGCTCAGTTACTGCAGCATGGACATCCATTCCAGCCGATCCCGAGGTTGCCGCAGAAGGTAGCGGCAATCCATCTGCATGCGGAAGACGCACGATATCTATGTGCAGACTCACCGCTTCCTACCAAAATCTGCTGGATTTTCGCCCCATTTGTCTGTATCCCATTTCAACACACGGTTCTCGTAAGAGTTATTCTTTAGCCATTCCTCGGCGCGGGTGATCAGTGCAAACAAGTCAGAATTTTTGTCGGATAGCGCCACCGTTGACCTTGCGTGTTTCTTCCTTACCCAAGCCAACGCAGTTCTGGAGTCAGTATAAACAGGAAGGCTGCCGGAGATCTTCTTCTGCATTCCCAAGGCATGAACTACAGCCAGGAATTCGCCAAGGTTATTTGAAGAGCCATTGAATGGCCCCATTCGAAAGAGTTCCGCTCCGGTTTGTGTATCTACGCCTCGGTATTCCATTACACCCGTCGTCATGTTGCACGCAGCATCAACACTGATACTGGGAACGATAGGACCCCGTGTGCCTGCCTTCGTTCTTCCGAGCGGCACCTGAACAGCAGACGCTTGTTTGACGTTTTGTCTGGGAAGCCCCTTTTCAAATGCCTCCTTAGCCTCTGCCAAGGTATCGTATGCCCGGTATCTCGATCCGGGATACCCCTCTACCTGATCCCGGCATTTATCCCACGATGGATATAACCCAGGCGAATGACCGATCCAGACGACGTACCACTTCGACTTTTTCGGCGCTCTTGTGATTGGCATTTGGCGCAAAAATAACTAATAAGTCACGCCTAAGCTTATTGTAGGTACATCCGTAAAAGGATCTTTATAAAAATGTATTCTAAGACCTCTACTGCTACTGTAATCGGTATTTCAGCAATCCCTGTAGAAATCGAGACGCATATCGAAAACGGCTTGCCTGCATTTCAGTTGGTTGGGCTGCCTGACAATGCAGTTCGAGAATCGAAGGAACGGGTTCAAGCCGCAATAAAAAATGGTGGGTACGATCTACCTGCAAAAAAATACACTATCAACCTTGCACCGGCAGACCTGAGGAAGGAGGGAAGCGCATTCGACCTGCCAATTGCATTAGGTGTACTCATAGCCCTGAGAAAAATTGATGAACCCGACCTCGAGGGTACCTACATGCTCGGCGAATTGGCATTTGACGGAAGCCTCAGACCCATTCGTGGTTGTCTTGCAATTGCAGCAATGTTAAAAAGGAGGAATGCCAGGCGGTTGTTCATACCCGAAAGAAATGCGGACGAAGCATCGATTATCGAGGGTATTGATGTTTATCCGGTTGGTACACTTCGTGAAGCGGTTAGTGTTCTCACCGGAGATGTGCGAATGCACCCCCATAGGGTGGATGTTGCTGCCATGTTTCAGGCATCTTCCGGCAGCTCATCAATAGATCTGCATGATGTTAAGGGGCAGGCAACTGTAAAGCGAGCCTTGGAAGTTGCCGCCGCAGGAGGCCATAACCTAATCATGGTTGGGCCACCAGGAGCTGGTAAGACGATGCTTGCAAAAAGGCTGCCGTCAATACTTCCGCCTCTCACACTACAGGAAGCGCTCGAAACAACAACTATACATTCCGTCACGGGTCTTCTCGCTCCCAGTCAGTCCCTTGTTACGCAACGTCCGTTCAGAGCACCGCATCATACCATCAGCGATGCAGCACTTGTAGGAGGGGGACATGGGGCTGTAAGAGCAGGAGAAATAACGCTGGCTCATCACGGAGTGTTGTTCCTGGATGAAGTCCCCGAATTTCAGCGCAATGTGTTGGAAGTGCTTCGACAACCTCTCGAAGACAGGCGCATTCGAATATCGCGATCACGTATGTCGGTCGATTATCCAGCCAACTTTATGTTGATATGCTCAATGAATCCTTGTCCGTGCGGACATTTTCACAGTCCGTTAAAGGAATGCTCATGTCAGCCAGCAGATATTCAGCGGTATATGTCAAAGATTTCAGGTCCACTACTGGACAGAATTGATATCCATGTTGATGTTCCTGCCGTTCGCATTCAGAATCTTGCTGCCGACGACGGAGGCGAAACATCTGCAATTGTCAGGGGGCGAGTAGTTGCAGCCCGTGAGCGCCAGATTCAGAGATTCCACTCTCGCGATAATCTGTTTAAGAATGCCGATATGTCGCCCAAGGATGTAGAAGCATTCTGCACCCTCGATTCTTCTGCGCGCGATCTTTTGCATAAGGCAATGAACAGGCTTAATCTTTCTGCACGGGCCTACGACAGAGTGCTGAAGGTATCCAGATCAATAGCCGATTTAGGAAACTCTGATGCAATTGCCGTCGATCATATTCTTGAAGCAGTTCAGTACCGCAGCTTGGACAGGCCTTACTGGAATGCGTAGGCAATTCACAGCATGTGTTTCTCTCCAACACTTTTCACTTCACCACAGTGGTGTTGGCTTGTTTGTATTCGATTCCAGAACTCGTGCGAACAGCGCCTGGCGCAACGATGTAAGACCACTTTCAATTCCACGAAACTTCATTCTAAGATCAGACTCTGCTTTCAACGTTACCAAGCCCCCTTTCAAAGGTCGCTTTGCAGGTTGTGCCAATTCTGCTGTTGTTACTGACTTCAAGGATGATGGACCGAGCTTAAAGAATTCTGCAATGGCAACGGCAAAGTCGTAGCGGCTCAAATAGTTTGCGCCTCCAACGTGATAAACGCCGGTGCGTTTGCGAAGAATTATTCTAACAACTGCTTCGGCAAGATCGTCGATATATGTTGGATTGGAAAACTGATCTGTTACAACTCGAACATCTTCATTCGATTCAATCATCGTAAGCACCCATCGTACGAAATCGGTGTGTTCTGCATTAGGACCGTAGAGGACGTTGGTTCTGATAACCGTTGCATCGGGACTCAAACTCAGGCAGGCATTTTCGCTGGCAAGCTTCGTTTTACCATAATAATTTATTGGCGAGGGAATATCACTTTCGATATATGGTCCTTTAGTGCCGTCGAAAACATAGTCGGTTGAAAAATGCACGAGAAGCGCATCCGTAATTCTGGCAAGACGGGCAAGATGTTCTACCAGGGACACGTTGATGTGCCATGCCGTGCTTCGGTCCATTTCACAGGCATCGACGTTCGTCAGGGCTGCGGTATTTACAATTACCTGTGGAATATTGCTAAGAATAGCTGACTTCAATTCTACCTTGTTCAAATAGTCTACCGTTGTACCACTTACGCGCTCGTCGTGCGTTTCAATTTTTTTACTGCTGATAAGATGCAACTCTGCATCGGTCTCTTCAAGGATCATTGGAATAAGGGCCGATGCTGTAAGTGAACTCGCCCCGAGGATTGCAATCTTCATGGAGTGCTGTGTTGTCTGGAAAAACTTGTTGTGAAAATAATGCAACGCGAAACACCAAGCCTCATGCATCAATCTTTACGTGTACCAGGAATGATGCCGGGAGGGATATGTTGCCGGGGAAGTTGCCGGGAGAGATATGTTGCCGGGTAAGTTGCCGGGAGAGATATGCTGCCGGGTAAGATGCCGGGAGGCATATGCTGCCGGGTAAGTAGCCGGTACACGTGAAGCTATTGCCTTGGTCATTCATCCTTGTCAGTGATGCCGTGACGGGGACAATTATGTATTCAAGCGCTGTAAGCTTTCGCGCCCGATAGTGGCAAAATGAGTTACGGAAACGCTGCGCTTCTTGCCCATCCAAAACTTTCTAAGGTATCTCTTGACATGGCTTGGTGATTTACCTAAGTTGTTTGTGAAATATTTGGAATATTTTGTGTTTCTATAGTGGTATACATTTATGTGCATGTTTATCAAATTGGTATTCGTAGCCTTCGTTCTTAATGTGACGTGTGCACTGGAGCCGAGCGTATGGGCGCAGGAACCTGCCTGCCAGGCGCTGTTCATCAGTCCAAAGTTGCAGCGGTATTATCGGTACCGTAACATTGGTAATCATGAAGTCAGCTGGGCGGATCTTGCAAAAGACTCCACTGATTCCGTTGGCAATACATACTACTGGTTTCGTTCTTATCAGAGTTCAGAGCCGGGGCTCATCTACAAGGTTACTCCCGACCAAAAGGTCTTTAGTTTCGATGGGAATGGTAAACAACGCTACCATGAGTACAGTCTTTGCGACAGCGTAGGTAGCAGGTCTTTTATTTATACATGGGGATACTACACTTACGATGGATACGGGTACAAGGAGCTCCTTGGCAGTCTCCGCCTGTGCCACAGAGTTACCTCATGGGCCATGAATGATACAACACGGCCAGACCTGGCGCAGCCAGACGCTTATCACTACATCATCGACTCCCTTGGCCTGATCATGATTCAGTCGGAGGGGGGACAACTGCAAACCATTTATGAAGTGGTTGCAGTCCTCTTTGATGGCAAGCTTATCGGCGATCAAACCGTTAGTGTAACCGAACCTGAATCTGCAGATGCTGTGCCGCTGTCTGTTCGTTGGGATGGTGAAGAGTATGTAATCGAAAACCGAAGCGCAAACGCTTTCCGCATGTTCTTGTATAACCTACTAGGCCAGCAGGTGTGGACCTCATCGTTGAGGGAAAATGCGTCTGTGGCATTACCTCTGTCGAGTCTGACCGTTGGCAGTCAGCCACGCTATCTCCTTGTCAGTGATGCCGTGACGGGGACAATTATGTATTCAAGCGCTGTAAGCCCTATTACGAGGTGATGGGAGTGTAAATCACGTTTTTACATATTCACGAAGGCTGAGACCGAGTCACTCTTTTCTCTTAATGACAACCAGTCTTTTACTATTTTAAAGTGGCATACATTCGTGCCAATAATTCCACGAACCATTCAAATTTTTGTATGAAGTCGCTTCTTATCTCGGCATTTGTTTCTGTGCTCGTATTAATGGGCTGCACACCCTCAAGCCCGACAGACCCAGGTAAACCATCAAACCAGGATTATTACCCAACTACAGTTGGTAGTAAATGGGTTTATAAGGACCAAGCTGGCAATACAGTAACCACCGAGCACATTGGAACATCGGAGAAGAACGGCAAAACTTACACTACCAGTACCCAGGTAACACCGAGTGAATCTACCATTGGGTATGTCCGCAATGACGGCAGCACAGTTTTTTCAATCACTGGAAACATAGATGGAAATGAAATTCCCATTTTGGAGTACAGCGGAGGAGCTGGTCATGCCTGGAGTTATATCATTAATGTTAACGGCACATTGAACGAATATAAAATGAAAATCAGAGCAATAGGAACAACAAAGACCGTTACTGCAGGAACATACAACGACGTTCTCATTGCTGACTTGGATCAAACCTCTTCATTCGGTGGAATTGAATACTCAATTATAGGCGTGTATTACTTTTCTAAAAAATATGGTTTGCTCATGGTTGAGTTTACAGGTCTTTTGAACCGAACACTTGAAGCGACTGCGATTACAATTAAGTAGTTCAAGTCAGGAATTAGATTGTCAGATTGCCGTGAGTTAGCTCACAACGGCATATCATTTATCCAAACTGTGCCTTTTACAGTCATACAGACTGCAATGTAAACACTTTTAGCATTGGGTGAGAACTGTATCTCTACCTTCAAGTCTCATCAGTAACCCGACTTCACCTATCTCGACATCCTTTTCTGAATGAAAAAAGCCCCGCCCAATGGACGAGGCTCTGCGTTGTACACCGTACGGGAATTGAACCCGTGTTACCGCCTTGAAAGGGCGGTGTCCTAACCTCTAGACGAACGGTGCAGTTAATTCAGAACCACAAAGATAAGATTATTCCAAATCCTTTTAAAAGATTGGCATCGCCACTACATGGAACAGAGTGACGGTGAATGCGGAGTATAAGCAATGCGTACCCCAGGAGAGGAACGAAGTGCAGTGTCACCTAAATTCGTTCAATGAAACTTATTGGTCTTACTGGTGGAATCGGCTCGGGGAAGTCGGCAGTGGCAGAACTTCTTAGGAAACGCGGCTGGGAAGTTGTAGTCTCTGATGATATGGGTCGGGATGTGTTGAACACTGAAGCTGTACGCGATGAAATTGTTGAGCTGTTTGGTTCATCCGTCGTGAAAAATGCCGTTATTGATAGGGGGCGTATAGC
>JAGVJW010000113.1 GCA_020050895.1 bacterium
GGCTTAACGGCTACTCAGAGCGCTGCCGAGGGAGCAGTGAGCACAACTATGCTGAAACATATTATTCCAGCTCAAGCAGTTCATCGGGCCGATGAACCTGAAGATATCGCAAACGTCGTTGCCTTCCTCGCCCTGCCTGCGTCCGGTATCATTACCGGGCAAACTATTAATGTCGATGGAGGCGTGGCCAGACACTAACTTGGAGTACCAGGGTGAAAGTGTACATCTGGCGGCAACGTTTCGTAGTTTATTGTGCTGGAGGTTCCTATGATAAATTCTATACGGCGATGTTCTTTCATTACGTTGATTGGTATCGCATTTCTTGCACTCGCCGCAAGGCTTAACGCGGCAGCGGGCGACACAATTCGCGTTAAGACATTAACATTCGATGATATTACTAAGCGCAGTGGGACGTGGTTATTCCCGCCCCCTGACAATTATCAAAAGGTGCTGATGGAATACACGTTAAAGTGCGATTCCAGAACCACACAGGACAAATATCCGTGCGGTGAGTGGGATTATCTGACGTACACGATATTAACAGATTCAACAGGTGAATTCGATTCCACACGAACGCAACAGGTGAATTATATCGTGAGGGGAACAACTCCGGATAGTTTCCTCTATGCAGTGAATCCAGTTAATGAAAAACAAAGGTTCAAGGAGTTTCAGTTATCCTCTGGGGTTCAGGGAGATCTCTATGCAATTGGAAATGGAGGATTAGGAAACAATTCACTGTTTAAAAGTACTGGTGGCCGATTGCGGTTTATCTGGACTGCAGGCGAGCTGAAAGATGCAGGGATGTCTGCAGGCAAGATTGGCGGTATGGTTCTCAAGGCGCTGGATTCAGTTGGTGCTGTAAAATTATTTACAGTAATGATGGGACAGACAACTTCTACATCAGTTTCTGGGATATTAGGTCAGGAAAATCTAACAATAGTATGTAGGAGAAACCTCGTCGTCGACGATGGTGACAACTTTATTGCATTCCACTCGGCATTCGTGTGGGATGGCACCTCTAACATCATCATCGACATCTCATGCCTTGGCTCTGAGCTCGCCGGAACAGTCGAAGCAGGAACTGCTCCTTCGAGTGGTCTCATCGACGATGGGTCGCGCCGGGCGTTCCAGTTTACAACAGGCGACATGCTCATCGTGCCGCCCTCGATTGGATCTGATATTACTAACGAGGTTACGGTAGCTTTCTGGTCTTTTGGTACACAAGATGTGATGCCAAAGAACCACAATACTCTTGAAGCTTATGATGCAAGCGGCAATAGGGTGATGAACATTCATAGTCCGTGGGGCGACGGAACTGTGTATTGGGATGCGGGAAGAAATCAATCGAACGGCAACGTCGATCGAATCCAAGCTGCCGCCATTCCTGAGAACTATGAAAACAAGTGGAACCATTGGGCTTTTGTAAAAAATGCTACTACGGGTATCATGCGTATTTATCTGAATGGTGAATTGTTCATTGAGGGTTCCGGTAAGAATACTCCAATCACGGGAATTGCAAAGCTGTTGGTTGGATCTGGAAATTCAGGATCCTACGATGGCTTTTTGGACGAAATACAGATTTGGAATAAGGCTTTGGACCAGGCAACGATTCGGCAGTGGATGACGAAGCACATCACAAGCCTGCACCCGTTCTATTCAAATCTTCTGAGTTATTATTCCGCAGAAAATGAGTCAATACCCCTTGTTGCCGATGATGAATCGGAAAATGGAAGACATGCACAGCAATTTGGAGCCATGAGGCGCGCATGGATTCTTGGTACCATGCTTGGCTATCTAACTAATGTCTCCACTGCGAGACCCCTCCTGAAATTTGAGCAGGGTGCACCGTCGCGTAATTCTGTACAAGGTGATGTTGTGCAGTCTTTGGCGCCCAGAGTTACACATGTGATAAAATTCGACAACCCGGCGCAGCCCCGTATATACTTCCCAAACGACAATAATCATCCGGGCAACCCAACCGATACACTCAGTGTGTATGCAGCCGGATGGCTCCCAATTGTTAACGAGGCCGGAAGTAGGATAGACTCTGAGTGGGTTACTCCATCGCAGACTCTAAGGAAAGAGGTCAAGACGTACTTCAGCCCAATTGTTCAATTTGAGATTGGACGGTATATCACTCCGTATGGAATCGGCCTCGACCTTGGCCCCAATGGGTTCAAATGGATTTACGACGTTACAGATTTTGCCCCACTTTTGAGAAATAACGTTACTCTCGAAGCCGGAAACCAACAAGAGTTAATCGATCTCACCTTTGTGTTCATCAAAGGCACACCGCCAAGAGATGTTAAGCAAATTGATCAAGTGTGGTACGAACGCAGCGCCTCGTTTCCATCAGTTCTTTCAAATACAGCATTAGCACCCGTTGTTGTGCCGCTTAATCAAGATGCACAAACCTTCCGGCTGAAAGCTGTAACTAGCGGACACGATTTTAGCAATGAAACCAACTGTGCAGAGTTCTGTCCGCGCGAACATTTTTTTGCCGTTGACGGCATAGAACGATTTAAATGGACGCTCTGGAAAGAATGCGGCGATAACCCAGTTTATCCACAGGGAGGTACCTGGCTCATTGATCGCACAGGATGGTGCCCGGGCGCTCCGGTAGACCTTTATGAATTTGAACTGACTCCCTATGCTACGGGTAAATCTTCCGTGACAGTTGACTATGGAGTTAAACAGTTAGCAGCCAACGAAAGTTGGGGAAGATGGGAAGTATCTGGGCAGCTAATTGGTTATGGGGCACCCAACTTTACGCTCGATGCCCAAGTGTACGATGTAATTACTCCCAACTCATGGGAATTTTACCAGAGACTAAATCCGATATGCGGTCAGCCGATAATTGTTATTCGCAACTCAGGCTTAGTGAAGCTCACATCATGTACAATCACCTATGGTATTGAAGGGGGCTTGCAAAGCTCATTTCAGTGGACGGGAGACCTTGATTTTCTTGAGATGGATACTCTCACACTTCCTGTACCTGAGTGGACGGTGAGTGAGGGAATGCAGACATTTGTTGCTACTGTCTCAGCTCCGAATAGCGGCGTGGATCAGAATAATGATAATGACGAGATGCAAACCTCGTTTATCAGCCCGCCTGTGTATTATAGCGATTTACAAATCGTGCTTCGAACAAACAATCAGGCAGCGGCACAGTATGAGTGGCGTCTTAAAAACATAGATGGAACCATTCTTGGATCGGGTTCGAACCTAGCAGACAACACTACATACACAAACGATTTTGTTCTCGAGGACGGTTGCTACGATTACGAATTGATTAATAAAGAAGGTTATGGTCTTGATTTTTGGTTCCTGCGAACACAACTCGGAAGTGGTTCCCTTACGTTCAAATCAGGTGGATTGACGATTAAAACATTTGAGCCGGATTTTGGCAATCGAGCATGGATGCAGTTTAGCGTTGGTTCAAAGCCGACTATTGCCACAAGTGCAGACTCGCTCTTTTTCCTCACGCTTCCCAATGTCAAGGCTGAGCAGACCTTTGCCATCACGTCAGCTACCAGCGCTCCCTTGAGAATAGACAGTGTTATCGCTTTCTCTATACGAGGTTACTTTACTATCGAAAACACGACCATGACGTTACCTGCAACATTGAGGCAAGGTGACACACTTTTCGTCACTGTAGGATTCTTGCGACCAGATCTTGGCGTAACCTCCGGTACCGTAAGAATATTTAGCAACGACGAAAAGTCACCATTACGTCTTGTAAGACTTGTTGGCAATGCAGTTGTCACCGACGTCGAAGAGCATGAAACATATCCATGGATCAGCGCAGAGATTGGCGTGGTCCCGAATCCTGTAACAGCTGACGGTGAGATTCAATTGGAGGTAGCTGAGATTACAGGTAATCACGAGTCAACGAATAGTTTGCTGGGTTCACAATGTCGAATTGTCATCACCGACATGCTCGGGCGAGTCGAGGAAGTTGTCTTTGATGGTATTCTCGAATCATCTTCGCTGAGATTTGCCGTGCCTCCCGCACTTCCCATCGGCTCGCATGTTGCCTCGCTGCAGTCATCTAACGGTGTAGTTAGTGCATTCTTTACCAGGCTGCGTTGAAATTGGACAGTATACACTTGGCGGATAACGAATGATCACCGACCATCTTTCGGAGGTAATATTCCGCTCTACGGATAACGATGATCAGAGAGTGGGTGGTATCGTCAGTGTGGTTTCTTCACTACCAAAGGTCAGCGGTGTTGCGTGCGTGTTGCTGGGAGTACCACAGCACATTGGAGTTGAGCGCAACAGAGGAAGACCGGGTGCAGCACGAGGTCCCATTGAGATTCGAAGATCGTTATACAAACTTTCGGCATCGCCAATCCTCGACCCAGTTTCATCTGGAGCAATGACGCTCTTTGATATTGGTGATATTGAGACAGCGGGAAAGACGCTGGAACAAATTCATGATGAATTATATGATATAGTTGTCGACGTTATTTCAAATGGTGGAATGCCAATTGTACTGGGCGGCGGGCACGATATTGCGTGGCCTACCATGCACGCGCTGATAAAGCTCAGACGTCAGTTCAGCGTCGTCAACATCGATGCTCACGCAGATGTTCGCCCCCTTCATGATAATGTGAGAGCGCATTCCGGATCGGCATTCCGACAGCTTCTTACAACAAAAGATTCGGGATTGGTAGACAAAGGTCTGGTTGAGTTTGGGCTGCAATCTGTTTCGGTTTCTTCAGCACACTTGAAATTCATTGCCGACAATGGGGGGCAGGTATTAATGCTCGACGAAATCCGGGAGCAGGGTGTACTCCCATCGTTTAGAGATGCCATCGACTCTATTATCGGATCTCAGATGTACATATCGCTTGATATGGACGCGTTTGCCTCAGCCTTCGCGCCGGGTGTAAGTGCGCCTTCGGCAGATGGATTCTCCCCAGCCGAAATTGGACAATGCTTACGGCATGTTGGTAGACAGAAAAATCTTGCAGCTTTTGATGTTGTTGAGGTTAATCCTGACTTCGATGTTGATGGAAGAACCTCGAAACTTGCAGGCGTGATGATAATGCAACTGCTATCGGGCGTTGCTGAGCGGGCAAAAATGCGCCATTGAATTCAGCTAGAACTGTGATCGCGATAACTGGGGTGTGCCTGCTAGGCTTGATGCTAACCATGCAGCCATTGGCGCAACAATAACATCTACAGTGTAGTGCACATGCTGTAGAATTACTGCGATGCCGATGAAGATTGAAAGGCTGTAGAAGAAAATTTTACCAAGACGCGTAGGAACCGAAATAGCAACGAGCAATAGAATTGACGTATGCCCACTGAAAAACAAATCTCGAGTTAGCGGTAAATTGCCGTTGCCTGTTGCCATTTGAACTACCGGATCTATCAACGGAATCATCGTTTGTGGGGGATCGAGGGGTAGCATTGCCATACAGATGATTCTTAAAGCAACAAGGATTGTATAAGCACGGAGCATTCCGAATAATACTTCAGGGAATCTGAGCATCGAGAAAACTGCAACCACTAGAGCCGTATAAAGAACGATAAATATTGGCCACGTCAGATCGACAGGTCCAACAACTGAGTGAACAGGATCGGTAAACGATATGCCATGGCGCAGTTCAACCCACGCAAGAAAGGTTGTGTAACTATACAGAGAAGCCAGAAAGGCAATAATGGTTATCAGGGCAACAGCGGTTGCTTTCCTGTCTTTAAGTAGTTCCGCCCACGTCATTAACAACGAGTATACGAAGACGCGCTATTTTTGCCCCCTTCAATTTTTAAATACACAGCATGGCAGTTACCGAACCTCAGAAAATTATTTTTAGCATGGTGGGAGTTGGCAAGATTTTTAAGCCAAACCGACAAGTGCTACGCGACATTTATTTAAGCTTCTTTTACGGGGCGAAAATTGGAGTTCTTGGCCTTAACGGGTCTGGAAAATCAACGCTTCTGAAAATAATTGCAGGTATCGACGATGAATATGTTGGGCAGATAACAGCCAACAAGGATATCACATTCGGATACTTGCCACAGGAACCTGAGCTTGACCCATCAAAAACCGTAAAAGAAGTTGTTGAGGAAGGGGCGGCAGAAGCCGTCAATTTAGTAAAGGAATATAATAACGTCAGCGAGAAATTTGCTGATCCCGATGCCGACTTCGACAAGTTGATGGAACAGCAATCA
>JAGVJW010000056.1 GCA_020050895.1 bacterium
AATGTAAAGATGGCCGTTGCCGACAACGCCGCCGGCAGTGTCCATGGCCTACCACTGCGATAGATGACGCCGAGCACTATCATCAGAACACCAGAAACGATACCGTTGACGATACTCGACGATGACTCTTCGTGCGTGAGCCTAAAGCCGATGATTCCGCACAAAACTAGAAACGCCCCATAAGAAACGAGCAGGTTGCTCACGGTTGATGGCGAGCGATTCATGGCACCGATTCGCATTGTCCATCAACGATGTGGACGGTACGGTGGGTGCGAGAAGCAACATCGGCGCTATGTGTTGCAACTACACATGCAATTCCTGAGCTTCTTTGTAATTCAATAATCAGATCTGTAATCAGCGCAGCATTATCCGAATCAAGGTTGCCTGTAGGTTCATCAGCAAACAAAATCTGCGGCTTATGAACCAGAGCACGAGCAATTGCCACGCGCTGCTGTTCGCCTCCGCTGAGCTCCGAAGGCATGTGGTGCGCTCTGTTAGCCATGCCAACACTGTCTAACATCTCTCCGGCGCGCATTGCGGCCTGCTGCTTGCCGATACCAGCGATGAGCAGCGGCATTGCAACATTTTCAAGAGCTGTGAATTCCGGCAGAAGATGGTGGAACTGAAAGACCATGCCAACAAGGGTATTCCGAACACGTGCCAGCTCTCCGTGCTTAAGTAGCCGATAGTTTAAATGTTTACCATTTTCTTTGAGGATAACATCGCCGCTGTCTGGCACATCGAGAGAAGCAAGAATGTGGAGCAGCGTGCTCTTGCCGGCACCACTGGGTCCAACGAGTGCCACTAGCTCTCCTGCCTGACAGGAAAAATTTACGCCTCGAAGAACTTCCGTCGGAGCTTGTCCAACGGCGGCATAAGATTTGTAAATATTGTTAGCGGTTAGCAGCGCCACCCTAAAATACCGGCTTCCTACCGTCGGCGATGAACTAAAATTGTTTCAGCACTCTCAGATCGTTTTCGTAAAGCATTCGGGCATCATCAATACCGTTTAACATCATGGTAACGCGCTCCACACCAAGTCCGAAGGCAAACCCCGAGTATTCTTCCGGATCGATGCCGCATGCAGACAGCACATTAGGATGTACCATTCCACAACCACATATCTCCAGCCAGCCCGAATGTTTACATACTCTACAGCCAGCCCCCTTACAAATGAAACACGTCATATCCACTTCTGCACTCGGCTCTGTAAACGGGAAGAACGATGTTCTGAACCGAAACTTTGCATCGGCATCGTAAAACCTGCGCGCAAACGCTGTGATGGTACCCTTTAAGTCTGCTACGCTGACGCCACGATCGACGTACAGACCTTCCACCATGTGAAACTCAGCTAGCGATCGTGCAGAAACCTCTTCGTTGCGATAAACACGTCCAGGCATAATGCACCGAATGGGAGGTGATGTAGACTCCATCACACGCACCTGTACGCTCGATGTGTGTGTACGAAGAAGCACATCGTCACGCTCTGCATGGTCGATGAAGAACGTGTCCTGCATGTCTCGTGCCGGATGATCGGCAGGAAAATTCAGCTTACCAAAGTTATGCGCGTCGTCCTCTACGTCGGGTCCTTGTGCTACAACGAAGCCCATCGAGCCGAAGATATCGACAATTCGATCCAACGTCTGCGTAACAGGATGTACCGATCCGGCAGCGGGCGGGCGTGGTGGCAGGGTAACATCGACGGGAGTTACGTGTTGCGTGCGGGCAAACTTCTGCTGAAAATCCTGAAATGTAGATTCAACCCAACTGCGCAATTCGTTTACAGCTTTTCCTGCAGCAGGCTTTTCCGCCTTTGGAACAGAGCGCAACTGTTCAATCAGAAAATGCACTGAACCCTTGCGAACAAGATGCTTTAGGCGGAACAACTCAAGCGACGAAGCATCGCTAACGTTTGCGAAGTCTAGTTCAACTTCGCGACGTACATTTTCGATCTGTTCGAGTAATTGAGCGAATTCCATTTCACGGGCTACGAAACCTTCTTGGCAATCTCGGCAAACACCGTCGGATGGTTCATAGCAAGATCAGCCAGCACCTTTCGGTTAATCGAAATGTTATGCTGCTTCATTCCGTGCATCAACTGGGAATATGTTGTGCCATTTTCCCGTGCGGCGGCATTGATTCGAACAATCCACAGGGAACGGAACGTTCTCTTCTTGTTCCGTCTGTCGCGATAGGCATATAACAGACCTTTTTCAACGTGGTCGCGGACAATTGTCCATACCTTCGATCGAGCGCCCCAGTAGCCCTTTGCGAGCTTATAGTATTTCCGTTTTCTCTGGTGCGCCGCTACTTTGTTGACACTGCGTGCCATTGTAAATCTCCTTAAGATGTGTTCGCCAGGAGAACGGCTTCCCTGGACGAAAGGGTAAATAAACGATTACTTCAATGCAAGTGCATGGAGCACATTGTTCCTATCGCTGGGATGTACAAGTGTGCTTTTTCTCAGATTGCGTTTGCGCTTACGCGTCTTGCTCGTGAGGATATGACTGCGATAGGCTTTTTGCCGCCTAATCTCACCAGTACCCGTTAGCTTAAACCGCTTTTTAGCGCCTGTATTTGTTTTCATCTTCGGCATAACATCATTCCTTTTCTTCCTTCACAACGTCAACAGTTTCGGTCTTCTGAATTTCGTTCGTCTCAACATCATGTGAATTCCCATCCTGCGGCGCGGGCTTTCTTACTCTCTTCGTTTCTACCTTTCCGGCTTTCTTGCTCTCTGATTCCTTGACCTTCTTCTTCTCTGTCACCTTGACCTTCTTCTTAATCTCCGGCGCCAACGTTACCGACAGCGTCTTCCCTTCCGTCTTCATCGGCTGATCGATTTTTGAAACGTCGACAAGCGCATCAATAAACTTCTGCAGAAGATCTCGGCCCAGTTCCTGGTGGACGATTTCCCGCCCCCTAAACATCACCGTTGCCTTAACTTTATTCCCTTCCAGGAGAAACTGGTGGGCGTGTCTGGTTTTAAAATCAAGATCGTGCGTGTCTGTACCGGCACGAAGACGAATCTCTTTCAGAATCTGCTGATGCTGCGCTTTCTTCTGCTGTTTTTCTCGTTTTTGCTGTTCATAAGAAAATTTACCATAATCGATAATCTTGCAGACAGGCGGAACTGCCTGCGGCGCAATCTCAACAAGGTCCATCTCACGCTCCTGTGCCAGCTTCAGCGCCTCCCGACGCGGCAACACCCCCAATGGTTCTCCCTGAGGACCGATGACGCGGAGCTCACCGGCTAGTATTTCGTCGTTAATCCTATGTTTACGCTGAATCTCCGTCCGGGGTACCGGACCCCGGCTGTACGGTCTACGCAATGAGAAGCCTTTGATTATGAACAGTTATTTGCAAAGAATGCTAAGATACGGCAGACCAAATCTATGTGCAAGAATGGGAAGGGGGAAGGGGCCAGTAATGTCTTAGCTTGAATTTCTTCGATCTGAGACGTTGATGGGGGTAGCAACCACTCTGGATTTCCCTAGATACTTTAGCAAGTTATCGATGCAATGGTGGTGATGTGACCTTCCCCCCGTTTGGTTGACAGTAGATATGATCTCCATCACTCAAAATCAGTGGAGAGAAATCATGGAAAAAGAGAAACGAAGTATGCGCTATGACGAGGCGTTCAAACGTGAAGCCGTTGCGTTGGTACTGGATCGGAGGTTGCCGGTAGCCAAAGCAGCTCGACAGGTGGAAGTGAATATCGACACACTTAACAAGTGGATAGCAGCAGCGGAAGTGCGCGAGACCGAAAAATATGAGCAAACATTCGAAGAGTGCAATATGGAACCCGAGCGTGAGAATCGCGCACTGAAGATGGAGCGCGACATCCTAAAGGAGGCCGAGCGGATGATCGATCATCCGCGGGTATCTTCACGCAACGCCCGAAATGAAGTACCGTTTTATGAGAGATTGTCGGGCAAAATGGCCCATGATAGCAATGGCCAGAGTTCTGGGTGTTACACGCCAGGGACTCTATGCATGGTTGAAGCGCAAGCCGTCAGCAGGCACACTACGGCATAAATGGATCACCGAGAACATCCAGCGAAGCTATGCCTGTTCAATAATTCAAAAACAGATGTACTTGCTGGGGTGGATACACATCACCAGTGGGATCACACATAGAGCAGATCACTACTAGTGTTGGAGTGTATGCGTATCGGCCAGGTTACATTTACAATACAAGATGGTAAAATAACAGCCCTGACTCAGATCACGGAAAGTCTGAAAGCAATTCAAACGAATTGTTGGTGAGGTCTAACGACGCAGCGCGTTGGATGTAATCGCCGTCGGAATGCATGGACACCAGCACATGTTTCTCATCAATTCCCCGTGGCACAAATCGGCGAAAGCTGAATTTGCAGTAGAGATCTTGCAAGATCACCTCCTTTATCACGGCATCACGATATGAGCCCGTTTCTACCAATTTCTTCACATCGAGCACCAGCACATTCCCTCCAAAAGCATTGCTACGCTCCAAATTGACCAAGCTCACCACCACGTCTGTTCCTTCAACCGCATATCCAGGCTCAAGCCAATACAAATACTGATCTACATCGTACACCTTTCCATCAACTTGCAGGTAGCTGCGAGTCTCTCCTTGAGAATCGATCTTTGAAGTATAGGCAAACACAAATCTACTGTTAGCAGTTACCTCTGGAACCAGCCATCTTCCATTGAATGCGCTAAGCAACAACGGTGGACGAAACGTATTCGATGCGAAGTCATACAAATAACCTAGGCTCACCCTGGCAAAGACTTTTCCATCCACCTTCACCTTACCGTTCGAGTAAACATAGTTACCAATTGTCGGGCTCCAGCCGTTTACGTCACTATCTCCCCATCGTGTTAAGGTATACGTTGAGTCCCTGACGTCGAGCAACACAATAGCAGCAGTAACTTCCGGCAAATCCCAATCAACAGACACAGCGATCTTGCTCGTCGACCCCGGCAGAAATAACGCATCGATAATCGTGGCCGATCCAGTGCTGACACCGTCCAGAAACATACCCACATCAAAAGTACCAAGCGTCTTTCGTGCGTTGAGGTCGACAACAGTGAGTTTGTCCGACCAATCTATACCCCACACTGCTAGCCTACCATCCTCGCTTACATCAAACACACGTTCATTCATAGCGGGAATCCGAAAACCATCCATCGGTTCGAGAGGGTCTGGACACTTCGTTTTGGGGTCGAGAGGCGTGTTATCTGAACATCCGATTCCGACCAGTAGTGAAAAAACAAGGACTGCGACCGATGATGAACCGTGCACTTGAGATCTACTTCAAGATGGTAAATGCTGACTGGTACGGCCTTCCGCCAACAACTGCTCGTGCGAAATAGACGCCCATTGCAAAATCGGAAAGATCAATAGACATTTTGCCTCGGTTATCTCGGAAGAGTTCAACTTGCTTTAACAACTCGCCTGATGAACTTATTACTTCAACAAGAACCTCGCCGTCATAGGGTTCCGGCAAACTTATAACAATTGCACCGTTCTGCACTGGGTTGGGGTACATTGTTAATCGATTTGAGAGATCAGTTACTTCAGCAGCATCAACGTGCGTCAATACCCTTCGTCCGAACAAGGTAAAGCTGAATTGGATGTTACTGTTTGGGGGAAACTGACCAACGTGTCGCCCGGCGACATCGTACATATCGAATTGAAATGTAAAGAATTTCAGATCATCATGTTCAATGGGAACAATGATGCCTTCGGTCAGCCCATTCCCGCCATCTTGGTATGAGTAGTCCGACCTGGTGTACCCCTGCAAATAGTTTGG
>JAGVJW010000061.1 GCA_020050895.1 bacterium
ACTTATCCATGCCATAATCATCGTCGATATACAGAAATCCCCCGTTCTCCAGATACGACCTCAGCTTGCGTGCCTCGGATTCGGTGAAGTTGACGGTGCCGTGACCCGTCATGAAAATCAATGGATACTGGAAGAGGTTGTCGCTGGATAAGTCTACAAATTCGTAAACGGGCTCAACATTGATATTGGTGTTTGCCCTTACATATCTCAATAAATTTACTTCTGCACTGGGGTCGTTGTACCAATCACCACCACCTCCGTACTTGATTCGGGCAAGCTTAATACCCGACAACGATTGAGGAGCCGGCAACTGCGGCTGCTGAACGGCGAGTAATATTGTAAGTATTGTTACGATAATCGGCATATCAAAACTTTCTTTTCGTCCGCCTTGAATTGCGGAACGCCAAAACAGTCAATTAACAATTCTTCTACCACTATCTGCCCTGTTGGCAGGGCGGTTTTGGCTTCCTCAATCTCCTGCGAAAGGTCGCCCCCTTTCATGAGTGCCCAGCATCCATTTTTTGCCAGTAAGGGGCTTGTCCAGGTGATGATGTCCTTTACCGAAGCTGTGGCACGTGTGATAACAACGTCGAAGTTGCCTCTGTAGTGCGGATCGTCGGCAAGGTGCTCGGCACGCGTACATATTGCATCAACATCTTTCAGGCCAGTATGTTGTGCAAACATTGATACCATCTTAATTTTCTTGGCGATGGAATCGATGAGCGTCATCTTTACGTCAGGTCGTGCAATCTTTATTGGTAGTCCAGGCAAGCCACCTCCTGTTCCTACATCGAGAACTCGTGCCTTGGGCTTGAAACTGACGTATTTGAGCAGCATCAGCGAATGCAGGATGTGCTTCACCCAGATGTGGTCTTCGTCCTTGTGCGAGATCATATTCACGCGTGCATTCCAATAACGCAGCTCGTCGTGGTACCGCACAAGCGAATCCATCTGCTCCCGCGAGAGCATGATGCCGTTTGCAGTGCAAGTAGTCCAAATGTCGATATTTTCGGTTCTTGTCATGCCATTCTTTAGCGTCATCATCTGCACATACAACCGCGCACACGTTCTCCCCCGCGCCCTGGATTCACTTCTTGTTCAAACGGAGGAAGATTGGGAAGCAATTATCGTTGACGATGCGTCGGCAGATAACACGTATGCTGTTGTACAAAACTACGTGCAAGACCACGCCAATGTCAGGTATGTGAAAACACAGGGACAGAAAAACCTCGGAGTGGCGGCCGCACGGAACGTTGGAATTAGAAATGCGAAGGGGGTTTGGGTGACGTTCCTGGATTCAGACGATGCCTATGAACCTGATCATCTGGCCTCGAGAAAGCTACTGCTGATGAATAACAAGAATGTGCAGATGCTGATTGGCGGTTGCCGAGTAGTGGGCGATCCGTGGGTGATTGATATGCACGATAGAGAGCGTTATGTGCATGTAGACGAATGTGTGATCGGCGGTACGTTCTTTGTACGACGCGAGGTGTTCGACGTAATCGGCATGTTTCCGGAAGGGGCCTATGCAGATGATACATTATTTTATGAAAAAGCTGCTGCTTTCGGAATTGTAATTGCACGTACAGACGTAAAGAGTTATGTGTACTATAGGGATGGGATGGATTCAGAAACAAAAATGAAAAGAGGTAGGAGTGAGGGATAAAATGATTGGAAATGGCAGTGTAGTCAAGGAGATTCTAAAAAGATTTACGAAGGTATATCCAGGGGCAAAAGTAGGGCTTGACTTTGTGTCCCCCTTTGAATTGCTGGTAGCAACGATCTTGTCGGCTCAGTGTACCGATGAGAGGGTTAACATTGTTACCAATAAATTGTTCTTAAAGTATAGGAAACCACAGGATTACCTCAATGTTTCGCAGGAAGAATTGGAAGAGGATATACGTACTACAGGATTCTTTAGGAATAAGGCACGAAACATCCGCGGATGCTGCGCGGAATTGATAGAACGGTTTAACGGCCAAGTGCCTTCGAGTGTCGAAGAGCTGACATCGTTGCCGGGAGTCGGACGAAAAACGGCTAATTGTGTACTGAGCACGTGCTTCAACATCGCTGCAATCACCGTAGATACCCACGTGATAAGAGTGTCGAACCGTTTAGGACTCGTGCAAACAGAAGACGCTGAAAAAATTGAATATGCGTTAATGGATCTGGTTGATAAAAACTCCTGGAACGACCTTAACCATTTGTTTATCACGCATGGTAGACGAACGTGTATAGCAAAGAAGCCAAAATGTGAAGAGTGCGTTGTTAACGATCTTTGCCCTTCCTCGCTTGTGTAACAACGTCACATTGCTCCTTCCATCACCCACGTGCGCTTCAAATGAAAGCACTTGCTGCAGCTCTTGTTGTGTCTCATGTCCTGCTTGCGGCGCAGGAATCTGATACGCTTCAGCAGATGCGATATGAATGGGGCATTGTAGCCGGGGTAAACAGCAACATGCATTCAGCATCGTTCAGCAAACTCGGTTCCTATCCGTCGTGCTGTCCGGAGTTCACTGGTGGTGCTGGTTGGGGTGCGTATGCCGGGTCGTTTTTCACTGTACAAATGAGTGAGGCTTGGCGGCTGCAAACCCGACTCGCCTACTCGAATGAGCGCGGAACTCTGACAGACGATGAAATCAGCTTTGTCGCAGATCTGCGTGATTCCGCCCAGATCATCCAGGCGCTGTTCGAGCATCAGTTAGATGCAACCCTGGCAAGCATCGGCATTGAACCCGTGATTGCTTTTCGTCCGGTTGGCGCTCTCGACGTCATGCTGGCACCGCGCGTTGCATTCGTAACCTCATCAACATTCCATCAAACTGAAACACTCCTGGAACCTGCAGACTATGGCGAATATCTTGGCTCCGGACGTGTGTGGGTGAATACCGTAG
>JAGVJW010000280.1 GCA_020050895.1 bacterium
ACTTTACTTCGCACGCATACAAGCCTGTGCGCGAGGTTGCCGATGCTTCGAAGACAGGATCGGCTACTAACATCATTTACGGTCTTGCTCTTGGCTACAATTCAGCCGTCATACCAATGCTCCTCATCGCCATCAGCGTTGTTATAGGATTTGCGTTTGCAGGTATGTACGGCATTGCGCTTACCGCAATCGGTATGCTTGGCACTATTGCGATTGGACTGACCATCGATGCGTACGGGCCAACGTCCGACAATGCCGGTGGTATTGCAGAAATGGCTGAGATGGGAAAGGACATCCGTAAGCGCACCGATGCTCTTGATGCAGCCGGTAATACCACTGCTGCCATCGGCAAGGGATTTGCCATCGGCTCTGCTGCACTTACGTCACTAGCGCTCACTAGCGCCTTTCTCACGCGCGCCCAGGGAGTGCTTGCAGAGAAAGGGCAAACTCTGGACCTGAACATCACAGATCCCAACGTCCTGGCAGGATTGTTGGTAGGGGGCTCGCTTCCGTTCGCATTCTCTGCCATGACGATGAAGAGTGTTGGTAAAGCAGCCTTCGACATGATTGAAGAAGTACGGCATCAGTTCAGGACAATACCTGGCTTGTTACAAGGAACCGGACGTGCCGATTATGCGCGATGCGTCGACATTTCGACAAAGGCATCCATTCGAGAGATGATCCCTCCCGGCTTACTTGTTATTCTTACTCCCCTTCTGATAGGCTTTCTTTTTGGACCACAAATGTTGGCTGGAGTTCTTATCGGAGCCCTGATCGTTGGCGTCATGCTCGCAGTCAGCATGGCCAACAGTGGAGGCGCATGGGACAATGCAAAGAAGTACATCGAGACCGGCATTCACGGTGGCAAGGGGTCCGATACGCACAAATCCGCAGTAGTTGGAGATACCGTTGGAGATCCGTTCAAGGATACATCCGGACCGTCGCTCAATATTCTAATAAAATTGATGGCAATCATCTCACTTGTTTTTGCTGCAACGTTTGCAGACAAAGGCGGCATACTATTGAATTGGTTTCGATAAGCCGCAGAAGTCCTGTCGGATTATTTTCGGTTCGTTTTTCGGATCGCAAGGTATTAATTATCAGCGTTTTTACTGAAATCGAAAATTAATTATAGTCGTTTAAACATTCTGGTTGCATACAGCCAACGTTTCGTTTAAGTTTCCCTAGCTCATTTTTCACTTGGGGATGCTTCTATGAAAACATTGCGACGCAGCGTCGTTATTCTCATATTGTTTATAGTTGCCAGTGCTATTACTCGTGCACAGTGCAATTATGGTTATGGCTCTATTACAGGATATGAGCCATACTATTACAACAGCTACACGGTTGGTGAAACTATGCCGGTTAGCTATTACACTGGCTATCCATATGCGATGTACTATGCCAACTCGCAGATGGCAATTGACCTGAGTACCAATGGAGGCTCAACTTGGACCCAAATTGCCACGAAACCAATGGCAAGCTGTTATTACTGTTATGGTACATATTCAACTTCGGTAACTATACCGTGGTCCATTAATCCCAGTACGCAATGCATAGTTCGGTACCGTGAAGTTCCTGCTTCTGGGTGTGCGTACAACCAATCCGGTTATAATTATTACAACTATAGTTATTACTATGGTTATTATTTTACCATTAAGCCCGGATGTTACCAGCCCGCCATTACGCAACAGCCAGCAGACCAGGTGGGATGCGTTGGCAGCCCTCTGACGATTAATGTTATCGTTGATCAGGGCCCGTCGGCTTCGACATGGAAATACGAATGGTTTAAGGGTACAACGTCGTACTCTGTATCCTCATCCACACCTAATCTTTCATTCTCTTCGATCACACCCGCCGATGCTGGTACCTACAAGCTTACCGTTACGAATCAGTGCAGCAACACAACAAAGACGGTTACGACGAGGGTGATGACCTTAACAGTTAAAACTCCGGCAGCTTTTACGGGACAGCCTCAAGGTATGATTGTCTGTCCGGGAAAAAATGGAACACTCAGCGCCCCTGCCATAGGTACCAATGTTACCTATCAATGGATGAAGGATGGAGTTTCCATTCCCAATGCAACAAGCAGCACATATACAATTGTTGCAGCAACTACACAGGCTGCAGGAACATACTCAGTGCGAATTCAGGCAGACTGTGGTCCATCCGTTACAAGTGCCAATGCAGTTGTGCAAGTTCCGCCTCCACCTGTTGTTTCTCAGCAGCCAGTTGGCGGAGGGCTTTGCCCTGGCTCCAGTGTTACGTTGTCACCGTCAGTTACGGGTGTCAACCTCTCGTTCCAGTGGTATAAGGGCGATATTCCGTTGGCTGGGGCATCGGGCATGACATTAACGATTAATGATTTTCAGAAGGCGAATTCAGGCTACTACTGGCTAAAAACTACATCGTCGAATCTCGGATGCATTACATCGCAGGGAACAGATCAGGTTGCAGTCTATACGTTCGATCCCGCTGTTATAAATTCTCAGCCGATGTCGAAAGATGTATGTCTTGGTTCTAACATCGAGCTGAGTGTCGGCGCCGAGGGCACCGATGTTCAGTACCAGTGGAACAGGAATGGCACACCCATTCCAAATGCCAACAGTTATTTACTGGTTCTTAATAATGCAACAGCAAATCAGAGTGGCGACTACACAGTCGATATCAGCTCCGTTTGCAACTCCTCTATTCGTAGCAATGTTGCTAAGGTGGCAGTACTAACGTCGCCGAAAATAACTACTCAGCCGCAGCCGCAAAGCCTATTGGTTGGAAATGCACTTTCACTATCCGTTGGCGCAACAGATGGCCGGGAAGTAACGTGGTACCGTAACGAGATGGAAATTGCCCGCGGGACGTCGGCAACCTATACAAAGACAAACATTACACTTGATGCTGCAGGATACTATCGTGCAGTGGTTAGCAACGTATGCGGTACCGCCACTTCGCGGGCTGTGAAGGTTGATGTTGTAGATCCTTCTACACTTGTGCCTAAACTTAGGCTCAGCTCCGAACAACTTAACGTTGGTGATGTTCCGTATGGTTACGATCGGGAAACACCATTTGACAATCTTATCGAAAATTCCGGAGTAGCTGCACTCGAAGTTTCTGGAATCTCATTTGTTGGCGCTAATGCCGCTGACTTCTCGCTCGTGAACGGCTCTGGTGCATTCACTGTTCAGCCGGGAGAAACAGCAGGGATCAGTGTGTTGTACAAACCGTCTATGGTTGGTCCTTCAAGTGCCCAAATGGTTATCAACTCAAACGCTGCACCAGGCACAGCAAATATTGCTATTCAGGGTCGCGGTGTCATTCGTTACACATACGAGACCGACATGACTTTCGGCAACGTAGAGGTTGGACAAACAAAATCGCTGTGTTTCAACGTGATTAATTCGTCAAACGTAGACATCGCGCTTGATCAAGTAACTTCGAGCATGCCTGAGTTTGGCGTTGCAACTCCAATGCCCCTTACCATATTATCGGGAACCTCTGCAGAGGTGTGTCTAACGTTTTCTCCCACTGCCATGGGAATGGCAACGTCACAAATTGCCTTTATGTCGTCAACTGGCGGGAACAAGACTTCAACAGCACAAGGCGTTGGAGTTACTCCAACATCTGTTGCCGAAGATGCCCTTCCGGCAGGCATGGCTGTATATCCCAACCCATCCTCTGGAATGGTAACTATTGTTACAAACAATGAGATCGCTAAGGGTATCAGCTTTATTGCCGTTGATGGACGAACCATCGCCAGAGTAGTCCCAACGGGATCTTCGATCTCAATTGATCTAAATGGTGTGGTACCGGGAGGGGTTGCCGCTGGAACATTTACGGTCCTGATCGAAACCGCTAAGGGTCGATATACAACCAGGATTGTAGTGGACAAATAGGTCGGGGGCAAGGGCTATAGCTGGACAACGAGGGTTCTGGAACAAGGGGAACCAGGAACTCGGACCTATAAAAAAAGGACCGTTCGTAAGAACGGTCTTTTTTTTAGGTAACTTTACGTGTCGTTTTGGGTTTGTTTTCAGCTGAATTGGATCGTTTTTAGATGTAACCGGGGATTTCTGTTGCTCATTTGGCTGATTTTGCCACCTACGACACGTTCATAAAATAATTTGAGGGTCTCAATAATGAAAACGTTGCTTCGAAGTATTCTTTTCACCTTTCTGTTGACCGCTGTTGGCACAATTGTACAAGCGCAATGCTACTATGGATATGGAACCATATACGGAAATGATCCATACGGAGGAACGTATGCTCAGGGCACCCAGATGTATGTGCAATGGGATGTCTACGACTTGTACTACAACGGAATTTGGCCACCAATTGAGTCGACGATTTCCATTGATATATCCACTGATGGCGGCTATTCATGGAACGAAGTAGTTACTGGTCTGGATCTTGAGGAAGGAAACCCTTCAGGCTGGGGTTACTTTTATGGATACACAAATGTTACCATACCCTGGACGCTCACTCCGAGCTATGACTGTTATGTAAGACTCCGAGAAGTTCCCAACAACCCGAACGATTGCTCCTATTTGTACGACGGCTATAACCAATACTATTACTATGGTATTCCGTTCACAATCTCACCCGGATGCTACCAACCAGCAATTACTTTGCAACCTGCCAATCAAAACGGTTGTGTGGGCTATCCTCTTACGATAGATGTTGGCGTTGATATTGGCCCCGGTACGCCTTCGATGCAGTATGAATGGTACAAGGGAACTACACTGTATTCTACCTCGACTTCGACGAAATCTCTCTCGTTTCCCAGTATTCAAACAGGTGATGCAGGTACATACTATTTGATTGTAAAGAATCTGTGCGGTAAGCAGGTTACCTCGAGAACATTGACGTTGACCGTTCAATCACCCGCCAAGTTTACACAACAACCAACTGGCATGACGATCTGTCCGGGCGCCAGTGGAGTACTAACTGCAATTGCAACCGGTACAAACCTCACATATCAATGGTTGAAGGATGGCGCTGCTCTTCCGGGCTCTACACAAAGCACTTACAGCATACCGAATGCAACTACAAATGACAATGGAACCTACAGCGTTATCATCACTGCTGCGTGCGGCCCTGCCGACACAAGCAACGACGCCGTTGTAGTAGTTCCCTCACCACCAATCATCGTTCAGCAACCCGTCGGTGGCGGCTTCTGCCCGGGTTCAAATGTTACGATAACTCCAGTGATTACTGGGACGGGATTATCGTACCAATGGTATAAGGGCGACAATATGATTATTGGTGCAACCACAGTTAACCTGAATCTCCCCTCGTTTCAGCCATCCGAATCCGGTTACTATTGGCTTAGAGTGAAAGGGGGCGTGGGAGCTTGTATTTCGACGACATCCACAGTTCAGGTTAATGTGTACACCTATGGGCCACCAGTCATTACGGAACAACCCAAGGCAACTGACATCTGTGCTGGTTCTCAGGGCGAGTTGATTGTTAATGCCGATGGTGCTGACCTTGCATATCAATGGTATCGTAACGGATCACCAGTACCAAACAGTAATAACTACATGTTGATACTAGCTAATGCAACTTCTGGCATGAGCGGCGACTACCGCGTAGACGTCAGCTCTGCTTGCAACGGCCTAATATCAAGCAACTCCGTCCGCGTCGATGTTCTTAAACTGCCTGTCATCTCTAACCATCCTGCTGGAGCCGATCTGCAGGTAGGTAATACCTTGACGCTCACCGTAAGCGCATCAGATGCCCGAACAATTACATGGTATCGCAACGAAATGGAAATAGCATCGGGTTCATCGAATACGCTAACAATTTCCAATGTTGCCATCTCCGACGCCGGTTACTATCGGGCAGTGGTTTCAAACGCGTGTGGTTCCACAACATCACGCAGTGCCAAGGTTACTGTAATCGACCCAGCCAGTCTAATTCCGATACTTGACATCACGTCGGAAAACCTTAACGTTGGTGATGTTCCGTATGGTTATAATAAAACACAAACATTCTCCAACGTATTCGTCAACATTGGAACAGCAGCTCTCAGCGTGTCAGGCCTGAGTTTTAGCGGTACGAATGCCTCCGATTTCTCTGTTGTCGGCGGTGGTGCACCGTTTACATTGCAGCCACTTGAGTCCAGGACGATTGATGTGCAGTATACACCCGGCCGTGTTGGCCCTTCAGCGGCACAACTGCTGATCACGTCCAACGCAACGCCGAGCACCAGA
>JAGVJW010000087.1 GCA_020050895.1 bacterium
AACGAATCTCTCTGCCGGGTATGGATCCCAAACGAGCTGACGTAATTCTTGCCGGAGCTCTTATCCTGGAACAGGCCGTCTTTGGATTGAATATTCAGGAAATCTCCATCTCGAATTATGCGCTTCGCGAAGGAATTGTGTTCGATACCATTCAGAAACAGCGTGACATTGATGAGTATCATCACCTGTCCCATCTGCGGTACCAAAGTGTCGACCACCTGTGCGATCTGTATCGTGTCCGCCGCAGACATGCCGAGCACGTTAAAAATTTATCGCTGCGTCTTTTCGACGACATGACGGCATTGCATGGATACTCCGATAAAGAGCGCGAACTGCTTGAAGCGGCAGCTCTGCTGCACGATGTAGGATATCACATCGGAGCTGACCAACATCATAAGCATAGTGAATATATCATTCGCAATAGTGCGATGCCCGGGTTTACAAACGATGAAACAGAGCTCATCGCAAATGTTGCCCGGTACCACAGGAAGAGTCACCCGAAAAAAAAGCATGACAATTTTGCAAAACTATCGGCCGATGAACAGCGTTTGGTAAGAGTGCTGGCGTCAATCGTCAGAATCGCCGAAGGTCTCGACAGAAGACAGCAGCAGGTTGTCCATTCCATTCGGGTAGAGAATAATCCAACGGCGATCGATATGTATCTGAGTGCACCGACAACGGTGCCCGACATTGAGCTGTGGGGAGCTGAACGCCGAAAGGCTCTGTTAGAGGAAACCTTTGAAAAGCCGGTAAGGTTGTTGGTGCACGCTCACTAATTCACAAATTTATTCGTCGAACCAGCACTGCTTAACAAACAATCCAGCAGATTAACCCATTATTCCAACACATAGATCTATGTCTCGCTCGTCAACTATTGCCGCTGTAGCCCTTATTGGCATCGGCATTGTGATTGGTGTGATTCTCATGACAAGTGTCGGCGAGAACACACTACAAAAAGCATTTGCTGTCGGTTCCATAGGGTCCAGCAGCGCCCCCGTGCAGGCACCGGAATCCGTGCGTGCCCTTAACAATCAGTTTGTGGCTGTGTCGGAGGCTACAACTAAATCGGTAGTCTACATCAGCGCAAAGGTTTCCCGCGATGCGGCAAGCCCCTTCCCAGATGACTTTTTCCGCTTTTTTGGTCCCAACCCTAACGATGATGAACAGCCGCAGCAGGAAGAAGGTGAGGCAGCGGGATCGGGTGTAATTATCTCATACGATGGATACATTGTAACCAACAACCACGTTGTAGAGCATGCAAAAGAGGGTAGTATTACCATCACTACTCATGATGGCAAGGAATACAAAGCCAAGCTCATCGGACGTGATCCGCTTACCGATCTGGCGGTACTGAAGATTGACGGTGAATTTCAACCTGCTCATCTTGCCGACAAGAAAGACATTCGTGTTGGCGAGTGGGTGATCGCTGTCGGTAATCCTCTTGGTTTGAGATCGACGGTTACGTCAGGTATTATTTCTGCCATGGGAAGGGGCATTGGAATCGTTGGCACAAATGAGAGAACGTTTGAGCGCAACCGGTATGCCGTAGAAAATTTTATTCAAACCGATGCTGCAATCAACCCGGGTAATTCTGGAGGGGGCCTGTTTAACATGAACGGCTCCCTGGTTGGAATCAACACCGCTATTGCTTCCAGAAGCGGAGTCAATGCAGGATATGGCTTCGCCATTCCAATCGACATGGTTAAAAGCGTTGCCGAAGACCTTATTGATGACGGAAAAATTGAGCGTGGATATATCGGCATAGAAATAACAAGCATCGACGAAACATCGGCAAAGGCTGCTGGCCTTAATCGGGTGTCGGGTGTTCTTGTTAACCGCGTTGTAAAAGGTGGTGCGGCTGCATCAGCCGGCATCGAGGTTGGCGACGTTGTTCTGAAGGTTGACAACGATCCTGTCCGCACATCAAACGATCTGCAAAATCAAATTGTCCTGCGTCACGCCGGCGATAAGGTGAACCTCACGATATGGCGCGACGGCAAGGAGATTGTAAAAACTGTTAGGTTAAAGGCTTTGGACTCGGATAATGACATCGCTGATAACACTCGCTCCGGCAGCTCTCCAGAAAAAGCTGATGTCTCTCCGATGAAGTTCCAGGAATATGGATTCACTGCTGCGCCTCTTACTCAACAGCAACGCGATGAATTCGACACAGACATCGGTGTTGTTGTGGCAAAAATTGATAACAGAGGCGCAGTTGCCCGGAGAGGAATGCGGCCGAATACCGTTATTTTGAAGGCCGATGGCCAGTCTGTATCAACTCCAGAGCAGCTCAAGAATATTCTTGACAAGAAGAGGCCCGGCGACGGTGTGTTGTTTGTTGTAAAGGACAAGGATGGATCGAAGCAGGCCGTTACAGTCGAAGTACCAGAATCGTAATATGAGGTGAATCTGAAAAGCATTGTTGTTCTTGCGTTTTCCGTCTGCCTTGTGGTCTCGGCGAATTCGCAAGGGATGTTTATCGGTCCCGAGATTGGATACACCCTATCAACTTCGGTTCCCGCAGAAGTCAGCAGGTCAGGAGCGCCAACTCGGCTAAGAGTTGGCGCTTCGGTGCATTTGAGCGGGAAGTCGAAAGTTGATTTTAGATTTTCGTTGGGCTATCGAATCGAAAACGGAGCAGCTAAAACATTGTATACTAATCCATTAGACTCAAACCTTGGTTTACAAAGACATCTCACTGTAATTGAGCCATACCCGGGGAGTTCAAATGTGAAGTCCGAGTTCGTTTCGAACTCTATCGACCTTGCTGCCGAAGGGTTCATTCCATTAGGTGATTTGGATACTTCAGGGTCAAGAATCGGATTGACACTTGGGTTCTTTGCCGACCGGATATTGAGGGCTTCTCAAACAGACGATTACAGTGCCATCGCGGATTACCCTGGCCCTCCAATTGTTCAGACGCAATACAAGGGGCAATTTGGCTTTGGAGCTTCGATCGGCGTCTCCACCATATTGCCTTTGGGTGACAGCCGTATTGTTTTTGATATTAAATATATTATTCGTCAACCCTATACACTTATTACAAACGATGGGCGGGCAGATGTCCAAAATGTAGAGTGGTTAATAAGTAATGGGCTGAGAATATCTGCAGGTTATCTTTTACCGATTTGACAGGTATTTTGCGGCTATGCTCTTGCGTCGTTGTTGTTCCGCAGCGCTCGTCATTCTTCTGTGCCTGCAATACCTACACGCACAGCCTGTTGTGCTTCCACTCGCAACCGTTTGGGAAATCTTTTTACCGGGAGATACTCCCAATGGTGAAAACGAATCGTGGGGAATTGCTGCAGACGGGCTGGGCCTGTGGTGGGCAACGAATCCGGATTACAATGAGTTGGGCGCATTTAGAGACATTGTGATTCACAGTGTAAACTTCGATGGAACGATACGCGATACTGCTATCACACATATCGGCGGCCCATATAATCAGCAGGCATATTTCATCGCAACAAGCGGGTCGCGTGTGTATGTAGGCGGCCGCACATGCAGGTCTCTAGCCCTTGACCTTAGAGATTGCGATATGCTCGTTGTCTGCATTAGCAGAAGTACAGGCGATACATTATGGACTACAACAATTGACGGTGGATTCGGTTATGATGAGGCAGATGGTATTGCTATTCAGCCTAATGGCGACATCATCATTACGGGATGGACAGACGCAGGATCAAAAAAATGGGACGCAGGTATTGCACGGCTTTCGCCATCGGGTGAGATTCTATGGCAAAAATCCTGGGGCACTGATAAGAACGATCATCAGGATGGACATATCGTAACCGTCGAAGGAAAACTCTTTGGCGCTGGTCTGTACGGTGGCTCTGTAAACAACCTGATTACAGCGCGTGGTTTTGATGGACAATCTTCCATCATGCGGTTCGATCCCGAAACGGGGGACGTGATAGACTCGACATTTTTTGGCAGAGACGACCCGTGGCTGAATTTAGAAAATGCACTTGGAATGGCAGCCGATACTATGTTGATGTGGGTTACGGGAATGACGACGTCTTCGGAAAATGACAACGACATCTTTGCTGCGGCCTACGACCAGGTGCTGAATCGCCGATGGTATTACACCTGTTGTGGCAGCGGTACCGAGGCAGCCCGATCTATTGTTGCAGCACCGTTTGGGCAGATCATCGTTGTGGGTCAGACAACAAGCTTTGGTGCAGGTGGAGCCGACGTAGTTGTTCTGCAGTTGGACGACGATGGTAATGAAGCGAAAAGGATGGTATGGGGCGGACCAGGCGACGACGAAGCCCTGGACTGCATTCTGCGCAACAGCACGTTGTACATTGCGGGGAGATCTTCCAGCAAGAGAGGCAATCGCAAGGATGCATTTCTTATAGCGGCGCCCATTGGGCATACATACGCCGAGGAATCCTTGGCCGAGCTTGATATTAGTGTTTCGGTGAGAGGAGGTCTTGTGCGAATCACATCGGGCACAGGGCTAATAAATATAATTGTTTACAATGTTATTGGCAACCAAGTTCTGAATGCAAACAATGTAAGTCAGAATACGTTCGAGTTAACAGCCGGCGTATACATTGTCTGGGCAACCAACAGCAACGGTGTTACATCAACCAAAAAGTTTATTGTTCCCAACTAGTTTATATCTGCCGTCCAGTACCCCACAACATTCCGGCAAAAAAAATCTCAGATCTCTACGCTGCTTCCTAGTTCCAGAACGCGTTTAAACGGAACCCTAAAATATTTTATTGGCGTACGTGAGTTACGATGGATGAAATTAAAGAGATGTTTGCGCCACGTTGCCATGCCGCCGGGTTTGGCAACAGAAATTGTTTCGTGCCCAATGATGAACGTCGCATCGGTAATATCAACCGGGATATCAAATTCCGGCAGATAGTGCAAATCTTCCATGATATTCAACTGATCCATGAATCCGTAGTGCAGGATCACCTGATAAAAATCTTTAGGAAGTGGAAGAATTGAGAATCTGTCGTTAGGCGATACACGCGCCTGCGTGGAAACCTGAATGGTGAGCAGAATGATGGTTTCGTGTCGGATTCTGTTGTATTTAATGTTAGAAACCAGAGAAGGCGGAGCAACGCCTGCATATCCACTCATGTACAGGGCTGTGCCGGGAACGGATTCGAATACGTCGATGTCTTCAATCAAATCATACAAGGGCTGAGTTCTCTTTTCAATTGCTATGCGTAATAGCTCGCGGCCTCGCTTCCATGTGAGAATAATTGTGAAAACAACACTTGCCAGAACAATCGGAAACCAGCCACCTTGCTCAACTTTAACGATGTTGGCAGTGAAGAACGAAAAGTCGATAAACAGGAATGTGCCGATAAGGGCAAGTGAGACAAGCACACTCATCGAACTGATGTGGCGAACAGCATTCCATGCCAGCAGGCTTGTTATCACCATGGTTGTACATACGGCGATACCATACATGGCCGCCAGGTTGCTGGATGACCGGAATTCCAGAACGAGAAACACGGTAACGGCAAACAATACCCAGTTGATAAACGGGATGTAAATCTGGCCTCGTTCCTCGCTTGAGGTATGCATTACTTTAAGCCTGGGCAGGTATCCCAATTGAAGTGCTTGCCATGTAAGAGAGAATGCACCGCTGATCACTGCTTGAGAGGCAATGATGGTTGCCACAGTAGAAACAATCACCAGAGGGATAACGCCCCAGTTTGGGACCATGTGGAAGAAGGGGCTTGCAACCGTGGAAGGAATATGGCCTTCTCTTATCAGCAAGGCACCCTGACCGAAATAATTCAACAGAAGCGAAGGGAACACCATATAGAACCATCCCAAGCGGATAGGCCGTTTACCAAAGTGTCCCATATCTGCATACACTGTTTCACCACCAGTTACAACCAGAAACACCGAACCGAGGACGGCAGCACCAACAAATCCATGGTGCATAAAGTAATCGGCAGCATACATCGGATTCACTGCGGCAAGAACACCTGGCGTTTGTGCGATGGAGATGGCGCCAATAACAGCAGTCAGCGCAAACCAAAACATCATAAACGGTCCGAAGATTCTGCCAACACCCGCCGTTCCATTTCGCTGTATGATGAACAGGAAAATCAGAATGATAACTGTGATAGGAATAACAACATTGTGCAGTGCGGGAGCCGAAACTGTAAGACCTTCGACGGCAGACAAAACCGATATTGCCGGAGTAATAACGCCATCGCCATAGAGAAGTGCAGCGCCAAATAATCCAAGCGTGAACAGTAACCATGTAGTAGACCGTTTTTTCAAAAACGGAGAAACCATTTCCATAAGCGCCAGGATGCCCCCTTCGCCCTTATTGTCGTAACGCATGATTACCATCAAATACTTGATGGCAATAACAATAGTTAGTGACCAGAAGATAAGAGACAGTATGCCGAACACTTCGATTAAACCAGCTTGCAATCCGTAATGCGGAGAAAAGCATTCTTTGATTGCATACAGGGGGCTGGTTCCAATGTCGCCATACACAACGCCAAGGGCGGCCACTGTGAGTGTTGCAATGCGTGCCGATGGCTGGGCTTGGCTGGTAGATGTGGGTAGCGTCATGTCAGGTAAACGCCTGAATCCCGGTGATGTCTTGTCCGAGAATCAACGTATGCATTTCATGCGTCCCTTCATAGGTTTTAACGCTTTCAAGATTTGCCGAGTGGCGCATTATTGGATACTCATCAAGTATACCATTCGCGCCGTGAATTTCACGGCTCATTCGTGCAATGTTCAGAGCTATTTCGCAATTGTTGCGTTTTGCGAGTGAAACCTGCTGCGGCAGCATTGTGCCTTCATCTTTCAGATGAGCAAGTCTCCAGCATAAAAACTGTGCTTTAGTAATTTCTGTTAGCATGTACACAAGTTTTTCCTGAGTTAGCTGGAACCCTGCAATAGGTCTATCGAATTGAATTCTGCTTTGTGCATAGTTCAGCGACGAATCATAACACGCCATTGCCGATCCGATAACACCCCACGAAATTCCGTAGCGTGCCTGAGTAAGGCACGACAGCGGACCTTTTAATCCTTCGACACCTGGCAGGAGATTTTCTTCGGGCAGTTCAACATCCTGAAAAACCAATTCCGACGTCACCGATGCGCGCAGCGAATGTTTGCCTTTCATTTCAGGCGCTGAGAAACCCTTCATACCTTTTTCGACGAGGAAGCCCCTTACCACTCCCTCAAGCTTAGCCCACACAACGGCTACATCTGCCAACGTTCCGTTTGTGATCCACATTTTGGCGCCGTTGAGCAGGAACCCACCATCGGTTTTTTTTGCATTGGTAATCATGCCGCCGGGATTGGAACCGAAATCCGGTTCTGTAAGGCCGAAGCATCCAATAGCATCACCCGAAGCTAGGCGGGGCAGCCACTTACGCCGGTGGTCTTCCGACCCGTAAGTGTAGATGGGGTACATCACCAGCGACGACTGAACCGATGCAAAGGAGCGGATACCGGAGTCTCCGCGCTCCAGCTCCTGCATTGCCAAACCATAGCAGACATTATTCAGTCCGGCACAGCCATACTCCTGAGGGAGAGTTATCCCGAATAAGCCAAGATCGGCCATTGGTTTAACGAGGTGTAGCGGGAACGTCCCATCGCGGGCATGGTGTTCGATAATTGGAATAACTTCGCGGTCGACGAATTCTTTCACGGTCTGACGGACCAATTTTTCTTCATCGGTGAGGAGGCCATCGAGGTCGAAGTAATCGGGCATTTTCAAAACTACTCAAAGTTCAAGTAGTCATGCCGGGTATCCGTAATACCCGGCATCGCGCTAAAAAATCTCCATGCCGGGTATCCGTAATACCCGGCATCGTTTTGTGAAAGAGTTTTGGCGGATTTTTGTCCACCCTGCCTTGGAGTGGGTTCCACCTCATTTTTCCTTACTTTTGTACCCGCGAAAGAGGATGGGCTAGAAAGCCCATTTTTTGTTGGAACCATTTGGAGTGCTGAGTAACGTGACCGATGGCATTCCGTCCCATGTGCGGACGGTAATCGAAGAAGTCTGCTCGATGGCCGATGTCACGTTAATTAATGCCCAAGTGCGTGGCAACGAACGGCAGATGAGATTGGAATTGACGATCGATAACGTGTCGGGCGTAAACCATGAACACTGCCGGGCCGTCAGCCGGATGCTTGACGAACGGCTGGGAACTGATGATTTCTACGGCCGCCTTCGGGCGGTCGAAGTGTCTTCACCCGGGGCAGACGTTCCGGTTACGTATTTGTGGCAGTTGAAAAAAAGCATTGGACGAACAATTGAGTGTAAGCTGGTAGATGGTACATCCATTGAAGGAAAGTTGATTTCGATAACGGAAACGGAGCTGGTGATGACTCCAGTGAAAGCACGTAACAGAAGTGCATCGCCCCCGGTTTCGATTCCATTCGAAAACATACAGCAGGCGCGTGTTGTCCTGTCCTTCAACTGAACAATTGTATTCTGATGGACCAGCCCTGTTTGCACACATACAAGTAATCACATTAGCTCACTGAATCGCGATGCCGAGACGAAAAACAAAACAAAAGGTCGATAACAAAAAGCTCATCATTGAAGCTTTCAGCGAGATGGCTCGCGAGAAGAGTATCGACCGCGATCTGCTTCAGGGAATCGTCGAAGAGACCCTAAAGATGATGGTGCGCAAGAAGTATGGCGAGAATGCCAACTTCGATTGTATTGTTAACATGGAAAAGGGCGACATCGAAATCTATCTGATGAAAGAAGTCGTCGAAGAAGTCGAAGATCCCGAAACACAGATATCGCAAAAGGAACTTGAAGATCTGTCGGGTGATAAGCTTGAGATCGGCGAGGACTACCTCGAAGAAATAACTCTTGAAAACATTGCCGATTCGTTTGGCCGACGCCTCGTGGCTCAGGCCATTCAGAATCTGAATCAGCGTATTCGCGATGTTGAAAAAGACAACATCTACGAAGAATACAGCAAGAGAGTCGGCGAAGTTATCATCGGAGAAATTTATCAGGTACGGCCGAATAACATCCTTGTAATTCATAACAAGGTTGAAATGCGGCTGCCTCGCGAAGAGCAAATCCCAACAGAGCGTCTTAAGAAAAACCAGCAGGTAAAAGCGATATTAAAAGAAGTTAGAAGGTCAGGGGGCGCTACAGGCTTGCCCGATTTGATCTTGTCGCGCTCAGATGATTCATTCATGGCGCGATTGTTTGAACAGGAAATACCGGAAATTTTCGATGGCATCATCGAAATCCGATCAATTGCCCGTGAACCGGGAGAGCGAGCAAAGGTTGCAGTTACATCGTTCGACGAACGCGTAGACCCCGTCGGCGCATGCGTGGGAATGAAGGGCATCCGCATCCATGCAATTGTTCGCGAGTTGAACAACGAAAACATCGACATCATTGAATACACCGATGACTCCAGATTGTTCATTGCCCGCGCTTTGTCACCGGCGAAGGTGCGTGATGTACAGATCGACCCGGAAGCTCGACAGGCAACGGTTATTGTTCCCGACGATCAGGTCTCCTTGGCCATCGGCAGGAATGGCGTGAACGTTCGTCTTGCGTCGAAACTCACGGGATTCTCACTTTCGTTAGTAAAAGAAGGTGCGGAAGACATCGAGCTGATTGAATTCCGAGATGAAATTGGACGCGAATTGTACGACAAGCTCATCAATGCAGGTATTGATACTGCACGTGAATATCTGGAGGCAGATCCCATCCTTCTTCTTCGGCTAGCTCCGAAGGAGAGAATTCTTCAGATACGAACTATCATGCACGAAGAGTTTGAAGAACGCGAAGATCCACGATGGTTGAAGTCGATGGATGACGCGGAAGAACTGGGTGACGTACCACCGGAGGGACAAGATTATGTTGAACCTCAGGAAGGTATCGCCGATTTGGATGAGGCATATCAGGAGGATACACCCGAGGTGCTTGAAATCGAAGAAGTTGATGGCAAAGACGGAGAAGTAGGCGAAGATGGTACGGGTGGCGAAGATGCTATGGGTGGCGAAGATGTTGTGGAAGAAAGTGAAGAAGAAACGGAGAAGGAAGGCTAATCGGAGAAACAGGAAAGCTTATGTCGGTTGCTGGCGGAAATAAACTATTTAAGATCGCGAGTCAGATTAACATCGGACGCGATGCGATCGTGGAGTACCTTGTTTCGAAGGGATTCAAAATCGAAAACAAGGCCACGACCGTTTTGTCCGATGAAATGGTTGACATCGTTATCGACAAGTTTGCCAAGGAACTTAAGGTTGCCGAAAAGCAGCGTGAAAAAGTAAAACGTCAGCAGGCTGTGCGTAAGAGTATCATGGAATCCGGTAACTCGGTTTCCATCGATACAATCGCAGAGCAGCATGCCAAAGAGTTTGCTATCGAAGAGCGGCTGAATAAACAAGAGGATGCCGCGATTTCAGAGCCCCCTGAAATTCATAAAGAAATTGAACATCCGGTGGCTCGCTTGGAGCCAACGGCCGAAGAGGTCCGCCACGAGGGACCCAAGGTTGGCGAAGTAATTAAAATCGAAGCAAAGGAAAAACCACAGGTTCGCGAAGAATATGTGGCCACTCAGATTGCACCACCTCCGGATTTGCAACCTGTTGTCGAAGAACAGCAGCTTGAAAAGAAAATAGAAGAAGTAACGCACGTTGCCGAATTAGAACAACCGTTGGTAATACCAACAGATGCTAAGCAAGAACCGCCTTCTGCTGAACCTCTCGAAACTGATGCAGTGGCTGCGCCGCCGGAAGTGACACCTGAATCGAGTGCCGAACCGAAAGAAGCCGGTGAAACAGATGAGAAAAAGAAACGCCGCAGAAAAGGCGTAATCGAAGTTGAACTCACCAAGGGAGCTATGCCAAAGCTTCGCGGGCTTACTGTGCTCGGGAAGATTGATATTGCTCCAAAACATAAACCACAAGACAAACAACGGCAACGTACTGGCCGCGACGATAGAGGCGGCGGTAAACCCACTGTAAGAGATTCCGCCCGGACACAACATCCGCAACGACAGCAGCCCTCACAATCAGGACAGCGTCCGCCTGGGTCAGCCCCTCAGCAACGGTTCCAGCGTCCAGGCGGTCCGCCACCTTCCTCAACATCTTCAGCACAAGGACCAGGCGGCGCTCCAAGGACGGGACTCCGCGAAGATGATAGAAAGAAGAAAAAGGTAACTCGAGGAAGCCGTGAACAGGTTTCCGACACCGACGTCAACCGCGCAATCCGACAAACGCTTTCCGGTATGGAGGATAGCGGATCGAGTGGACGCGCTAAAATCCGTCAGCGCAAGCGCCTCGAACGTGAGGAGCGCGAAGCTATACGCCAGCAACAAATTGAGCGTGAATCAACAACACTTAGGCTCTCTGAGTTTGTAACTACGGCCGACCTTGCAAACCTGATGCGAGTATCTGCAGCAGATATCATCATGAAGTGTATGAGCCTTGGGCTGATGGTGTCTATTAATCAGCGGTTGGACAAGGACACAATTACACTCATTGCATCCGATTATGGCTTCGAAGTTCAATTTGTTGATGAACAGGCTGAATTCGAAGTAGAAGATATCGAAGATGCGCCGGAAACACTGGAGCCGAGGTCGCCTATTGTTACAATCATGGGCCACGTAGACCACGGCAAAACATCTCTGCTGGATTATATCAGAAATGCAAACGTTGTAGCAGGCGAAGCCGGCGGTATCACGCAACACATTGGAGCTTATCGTGTCGAAGGTCCCGGCAAAAGACACATTACGTTTCTCGATACACCTGGCCACGAAGCATTTACGGCTATGCGCGCACGCGGTGCCCAGGTAACCGACATTGTGGTGCTCGTAGTTGCTGCTGATGATGCTGTGATGCCTCAAACAAAAGAGGCTATTTCACATGCTCAGGCAGCAGGTGTACCTATTGTTGTTGCTATTAATAAAATTGATAAACAAGATTCGAATACCGACCGCATCATGCAGCAGTTGTCGGATAACGGCGTGTTGGTGGAAGATTGGGGCGGTAAAAACCAGTGCGTTAAGCTCTCTGCAAAAACCGGAGAGAACGTTGGCGTTCTCCTGGAAAAGATTTTGCTGGAAGCCGATCTGCTGGAACTGAAAGCTAATCCTAACCGCGCTGCACGTGCTACAGTTATCGAGTCCCATGTTGATAAGGGGCGAGGTAATGTGGTAACGGTGATTGTGCAGAAGGGGATGCTAGACGTAGGCGACATTTTTGTCTGCGGTCAGTTCGCCGGCCGTGTTCGTGCCATGACTGATGAGCGCGGAAATCGCGTAGATGTGGCAACGCCTTCGATGCCGGTGCAGGTGACGGGATTCGACGGTCTGCCGGATGCTGGCGACATCCTCCTTGAAATGGAATCCGATGCCGAAGCACGAGAGATTGCCAACAGACGGCACCAGATGCGCCGTGAGCAACAGTTCCGCGGTATGCGACACATGACGCTTGACGACATCTCTGCCCAGATTCAGCAGGGTGGTCTTAAAGAGTTGCGTCTGATTGTGAAAGCTGATGTGGGAGGATCTCTCGAGGCGCTTACGGACTCGTTGCAAAAACTCTCGACGCAGGAAGTACAGATTCGAATCATCCACCGCTCTGTTGGCGCGGTTACCGAAAGCGACGTAATGCTGGCATCTGCTTCGGATGCAGTCGTCGTTGGATTCCAGGTTAACATACCAACAGCAATTCGCAAGCTGGCAGAATCTGAATCTGTCGATGTCCGCCTCTACTCAATCATTTACGATTGCATCAACGAGGTGCAGCTTGCTCTCGAAGGTATGCTGTCACCCGACATCAAGGAAGAGATCGTTGCTTCGGTAGAGGTGCGGGCAACATTCAAAATCAGCAAGCTTGGAACGATTGCCGGATGTTATGTGCAATCGGGTAAAATCAATCGGAACGATAAAATACGGGTACTGCGCGACGGATTTGAGATCTTCAAGGGCACGCTCGCTTCACTCAAGCGTGTAAGAGATGATGTCCGTGAAGTGGATTCAGGTTATGAGTGCGGTATCGGAATTCAGGGCTTTAATGATGTTGAAATTGGAGATATCATTGAAGCTTATAAAACTGTTGAAATAAAACGGAAGCTCACCTAGAGGAGCGAGTCCGTTGGATAAAAATTGTGTCTATTCGAACAGAACGTGTGGCTGGTGAGATTCAGAAAGCTCTTGCCGGACCGCTACAACGGATTGCCGAAGAAATTTCGGCAGGGTTTATTACGGTAACCGAAGTGCGCATGTCGGCCGACCTTCAGGTTGCTCGTATCTATCTCAGCGTTTTCGGCGGCGAGCGCTCATCCGGAGACGTACTCGAACATATTGAAAAGGAAGAGGCAGGTCGGTTGCGTCACCACATCGCCCGCAGCGTTCGCATGCGATATGTGCCGCAGCTTCGATTTCATATCGATGACTCGCTGGATCGTGCACAGCGAATCAACGCAATACTAGACAGCGTGAAGCCCAAGGATGATGGTAAAGCATGAATGGAAGGTGCTTACGCGCGGCATGCTTGCCGATGCGGAATCACAGAAGGACTGGTTGGAGACTGCACGGGAATCCGGTGCAGTTGCGCTCATTGATAAACATGAAAACTGGACCTCGTTCGACTGTGTGGCAAAGCTTCGGAACCTCACCCACATAAAACGGGTTGGTCATGCCGGCACACTCGATCCGCTTGCTACCGGTTTGCTGGTAGTATGCTTTGGGAAAGCAACGAAGGGTGTTGCGTCATTTCAGGATGCTAACAAAACTTACGATGTTGTTGTTAAGCTTGGAGCAGGAACGGAAAGTGATGATAGAGCTGGAGAAGAGGCTGCGCGGCCAGGCGGTGAAGAGGAAGTGAGAGACGAAGAACAGATTACCGAAGCATTAAAGAGCTTTTTAGGTACACAAATTCAGGTTCCTCCCAGGTTCAGTGCCATACGGCATGGTAGACGCAGGCAGTACGATATGGCAAGAGCCGGTGTTGAGTTTGTAGACCGACCTCGAGTTGTAGACATCGAGTCAATCGACTCGATTCATGTTTCGTGGCCGTTTGTAAACTTTACGCTAACGTGCTCAACAGGAACATACGTTCGGTCTGTTGCACGAGACCTGGGTGAAAAACTTGGCTGCGGTGGTTATGTGTGGAGCCTGAGACGTACGCGGTCCGGCGATTTTTATGTTGACGATGCCGTCTGCGTCAAAGACGTTGTGCTGTTCGTTGAAAGGACGGCAGCATGAACATCATACACCTTGGTAATGATGCGGTTGAATTTGATGTACACACCGCTCTGACTGTTGGAACGTTCGATGGTGTTCATCGCGGGCACCAAAGTATAATTGAGCGTATGAAGACTGTTGCTAAACAATTTGATGAAAGAACTGTAGTTGTCACATTCGACCCGCATCCGCAAATCGTACTACAAAGGCCAGGGCGCCATCCGCTGCGGTTGCTCACTACAATCGACGAGCGTTGCCACCTGCTTGAATCGGTTGGGGTTGATGCAACGGTGATTATACCTTTTACAAAAGAGTTCTCTGCTACTCCCGCAGAGGATTTCATCAGAGATGTTGTTGTGAACACGATAGGTACGCGACATTTTTTCATTGGCCACGATCACATGTTTGGCAAGGACAGAACTGGAGACGAAGAGTTGCTGCGCACGCTGGGCAACAAGTATGAATTCGAAGTAGAGCCGATTCCTCCGCTTCTTAGCGAAGGCACGGTTGTTAGCAGTACCAAGATTCGCACAGCACTGAAGGACTCCGATGTAGAGGGAGCTGCACGCATGCTGGGACGTCCGTACGAAGTCACCGGCCATGTTGTGCGCGGAGATGGAAGGGGGCGGACATTGGGTATCCCCACCGCGAACATTCAGCCTAGTGATGTGTATAAACTAATGCCTGGAAACGGTGTGTATATCGTTTCTTCTCTGATCAGGGAAAAAGAAGAAATCGGAATGGCTAGTATCGGAGTTCGTCCAACATTTACAAATGATACCGAGCCTGTACTTGAAGTCAACTACCTCGACGTTGAAGCCGATTTGTATGGTTCGGAAATTACTGTGCGCTTCCATCGTTTTATTCGCCCCGAACAGCGATATGACACTACAGATGAATTTCTTAAGCAACTTCAGCACGACAAAATGCAATCAATATCATTCAAACAAACTTTTCTAACACGGAGTTGATCATGGTCTCAAAAGAAAAGAAAGCGGAGATCACCCAACGTTTTGGTGGTAGCGCCGTGAATACCGGGAATCCCGAAGTTCAAATAGCGCTTCTCACCGAACATATTGCACAACTTTCAGCACATTGCGAAGCAAATAAAAAGGATCATCACAGCCGTCGCGGCCTGATCATGCTTGTAAGCAAGCGTAAGAATCTGCTGAACTATTTGGCCAAGAACGATATTCAGCGCTATCGCAATATCGTTTCAACACTTGGTCTGCGTAAGTAAACATTTATAGGTTATACATGCATACGGTCAAACGGACCATCAACGGCAAAGAACTCTCTATTGAGACAGGCCGCTTTGCCAAACTCGCCGACGGAGCCGTAATGGTTCGGTACGGCGACTCAATGGTGCTTGTCACCGCAGTGGCTGCGCAAGATGCACGGCCCGATATCGACTTCATGCCCCTTACCTGCGACTATAGAGAAAAACAGGCATCGTCGGGAAAGATCCCGGGTGGATTTTTCCGACGCGAGGGTAGACCTACGACAAAGGAAATTCTTTCGTCGCGGCTTATTGATAGACCTCTGCGTCCAATGTTCTCAAAATACTGGAGGTTCGAAACGCAAATCATCGCGAGTGTGTATTCGTATGATTTGCAGAACGAGACCGACGTATTGGCGGCAATTGGCGCTTCGGCTGCTTTGTCTATCAGCAACATCCCATTCAACGGCCCGATTTCGGAAGTCAGGGTTGGGCGCATCGATGGCGAGTTTATTATCAATCCCACGCACGATCAGATCAAGGATTCCGATCTCGAAATCCTTGTGGCAGGCTCCGACGCATCGATTGTTATGGTGGAGGGGGCGAGTAAGGAAATCAGCGAAAGTGATTTCATTGCTGCAATGGAATTTGCTCATACATGGATACGAGAGATCAACGGCTTGCAGCGAGAGCTCGCCCAGATTGTAAATCCTGTAAAGCGCGAACCGGTTTCTGCAGAGCCCCCTACAGAAATTGTTCAGGCTATTGATTCTGCAATTGCAGAAAAATTCCGTACACAAATTCGCATTGCATCATCAAAGGATCAGCGCAGTGCATTGAGGAGTGAGATAAAGCAGCTTGCCGCAGATGCAGTTGCTACTGTTGTTGCATCCAATGCCGATGCCTATTCCGATATCAAACCGGATAAGATTATCAGCGCAGTTGTCAAGAGCATCGAAGCACGCGAAATGCGTGAGATGATTCTCTCAGATGGGAAACGTCTCGATGGCCGATCGACAACTGATATCAGACCAATACAGTGTGATGTAGGAGTGTTGCCAAGGCCGCATGGCTCTGCCATGTTTACCAGAGGCGAAACACAATCTCTGACTACCGTAACGCTTGGCACAAAACGCGACCAGCAGCTCATCGACGGTCTGATGCCAACGTATGAAGTCCGGTATATGCTGCACTATAATTTTCCGCCGTTCTCAACCGGTGAAGCCGGTCGCTTCGGTTTTACAAGCCGGCGCGAAACAGGTCACGGCGATCTGGCCGAACGAGCGCTTGAACCATTCATCCCTTCGGAAGAAGAGTTCCCATACACCATTCGCGTTGTCTCCGATATTCTAGAGTCGAACGGT
>JAGVJW010000165.1 GCA_020050895.1 bacterium
CTTAAGGTGTGGGTTATCTCGCAAGAGTAGGTCACTGCAAGGGGACTCCCCATGCGCATTGTCATCATCGGCGGATCTGGCTTTATCGGTACACTCCTTGCCGAGCGGCTGGAATCGAATAATCATACCGTACACAAAGTCTCACATAACAACGGCTACGCAAATCTGACCGAAGTGTGTGAACAGAGTGATGCTGTAGTAAATGTAGCTGGCCAAGACATCGCAGCAAAGAGGTGGACAGCAGCTCGAAAGAAAGAGATTATCGGTAGCCGTGTTAACACTACACGAACCATCGTTGAAGCCATCTCGCGTTGTTCTTTGCCCCCAGCTCTGATCAGTATGTCGGCGGCAGGGTATTATGGCAACACCATGGCTCCAAGCAACGAAGGGATGGGTGCCGGCCAAACGTTTCTTGCACAATTGTGTACTGCATGGGAAGAAGAAGCCATGAAGGCTTCTGCATTTACCCGAGTTGTTACTTTACGCATGGGTGTTATACTCAATGCGCATGGCGGTGCCCTGCCAAAGCTGTTGTTGCCAATTAAGTTATTTGTAGGGGGCTCACTAGGCTGGGGCAAGCAATACTTTTCATGGATCCATCACGATGATGCCATTCGTGCCATTGAATGGGCCATCGTCAATCCAGATGCCTACGGGCCATACAATGTTGTTGCACCCGAAGCGGTGCGCATGAAGCAGTTTGTTAAAACACTTGCAAAAGTTTTGCATAGACCCTCAATGTTTACAGTGCCACCACTGGTGCTTAGGCTCATGCTTGGCAAGCGTGCCGATGCAATTCTCGAAGGTCAGAATGTTGTTCCGATGCGTTTGTTGGGATCGTCATTTTACTTCAACTTTCCCAAACTGGAAGATGCACTCAGAGATGTTCTGTAATTTCGTGCCCCTTAACAACTACATTTCGGTAATACACAGCAGAAGCAAACGGAGCCAAACACTATGAACGTCGAAGTCGTGATGCCAAAGATGGGAGAATCCATTCAGGAAGGAAAGGTCCTGCGGTGGGTGAAGAAGGTCGGCGACATGATTGAACGCGACGAAGTGCTTCTCGAAATTTCCACCGACAAGGTGGATACCGAGGTTCCATCTCCTACATCAGGTAAAATTGTTGAACTTCTGGCAAATGAGAATGATACGGTTGAAGTTGGGAAGGTGATTGCTGTTATCAGTACCGACGCATCTGCCGAAACCACCACCAAACCTGCTGCTTCAAATAATGAAGTACATGAAGACCAACCAGCGAAAGAAGTGGCACCGACACCCCAACCAGTGAAAGAAGCTGCACCAACACCCCAACCTGCAAGGGAAGTTGCGTCATCTCCCGCACCGGTAAAAGATGTAGCTCTCCACGAAGTGCTCATGCCTAAAATGGGAGAGTCTATTCAGGAGGGTAAGGTTCTGAAGTGGGTGAAGAAGGTTGGCGATGCTGTTGAACGAGACGAAGTGCTGCTCGAAATTTCGACCGATAAGGTTGATACCGAAGTACCCTCACCTATAAACGGAATATTGCAGAAAATTCTCGCGAATGAAGGCGATGTTGTAGAAGTTGGTAGTCCAATTGCAATGATTGCATCGGCAACAGGCGGCGCTCAGATGCCGGCAGTTGAATCGTCGAAAGAAGATGCCTCACTGCAGACAGTAGCTAAGGCTGAGATGGAACGTTTTGAGCAGGATGGCGGATCGAATGGCGTCACGGTAGACATTACAGGTGCCAAGACATCAAGTATTCCCAGAGAATCCAACGGACGCTTTTATTCACCACTGGTGCGAAGCATTGCTGCTACGGAAAATGTAACGATTGACGAATTGAATGCTATCAAGGGTACAGGAATAGAAGGTAGGGTAACAAAAAAAGATATAATAAACTATCTTACAAATCGAACTTCATCACCCTTGTCCCGTACTGCCGCTCCTGCGGCTGGTGTTGCAGTTCCAAAGCCCTCTCCAGCATCTGCTCAAACACCATCTCAAGCCACTGCTGCGCTTGCGCCATCTAACATTCCTGTTGGAACTGACGACGAGGTGATCCCCATGGACCGTGTGCGGCAGCTTATTGCCGAGCACATGGTTCGGTCTAAGCTCACCTCGCCACACGTTACGAGCGTTGCCGAAGCAGACGTTACTGGGATTGTTAAACTTCGAGAGAAGATGAAGGATGCATTCCAGCAACGGGAAGGCTTTAAGCTTACCTACACACCGTTTTTCGGAATTGCATGCGTTGATGGAGTTAAGCAGTTCCCCATGATTAATGTTAGCGTCGACGGTAAGAACATCATCCTTCACAGACGAGTTCATCTCGGTATGGCAACGGCTACTCCAGATGGGAATCTGATTGTGCCCGTTATCAAGAATGCCGATGTGTTAAATGTAACCGGTATGGCACGGTACATGAACGACCTGGCTCAGCGGGCCAGGATCAAAAAGCTCACACCAGATGATATTTCAGGCGGAACAATTACCATCACTAACGTTGGATCGTTCGGCTCGCTCTTCGGTTCTCCGGTTATCAACCAGCCTCAGTGTGCCATCATGGGAATTGGTGCCATTCAGAAGCGTGCGGTTGTACGCACAATCAACGGCGAAGACCTCATCGTAGTTCGCAGCATGGTTTATCTGTCTCTCACTTACGACCATCGCGTGGTAGACGGTGCACTTGCCACTCAGGCTCTTGCAGCAATGTGTAAATCGCTCGAAGCGATGAATGAAGACACCGTCTCGTTATAAAACGATTGGAGATAGATTGTAAAAAAGGTTATTAACGGAATCGACTGTTGGTGACCGTTTTTCTAGCCCAGCGGTAGCTGCCACGTACAACACTTAGTTTATTTAAATAACAAAGCCGCCTGGGAGTCCCAGGCGGCTTTGATTATTGTGGCAATGTCTGTCAGCGGATGATGGTGAGTGGTTTGGAAGTTACACCATACACCGTCTTCAGGGTAATGAAGTACGTTCCGGAAGGCAGGCTGCTGATGTCAATTATGTTAACGTATGTACCCATTTCGAAGATGGTACTGTTGGGTACTGTTAACACTGAAATTCCTCGCACATCAGTGATACTCAGTTGAGCATTGCTGACCGGACGATCGAAGGAGAGAGTAACAGTCACCGAGGTTTCGGCTGGATTCGGAATTACCGACTGCACAAGGATGCCGGAGCCATAATCATCGGCCGGCATGACGCCTGAAATCGGATTGCTTAAGGTAAGCGTACCCTCGGAGACTACTGCTGCATTTTCGTCGTACGTTGAGTATTCAATCATAGTATTGTCGCCCGCTCCTAAAACGGTGATGTAGATCGGTTTCACAATACTGTCTGGCTCGACTCCAGCCACACCCTGTGCAGGTACAGTGACGATCCAGGATCCATCGTCCAGTTTGCGAGGCATAAGGTATGTAATCTGGTCTAGGGCTGCGCTTGGAGGACCGACTGCCAGGATTCTTGAGTTTGCATACCATCGTTTGAGACCAATGGCTGTTATACTCTGCTTATAGCCGTTCGAGCAATTAAAGTACAGGGCATAAGATTTTACATTATCAGGTTTGGGATCGGTTGAAATGTCCAATACATCCTGTGCAGCGCCTGGCACACGGGCTGTGAATTCGATTGGGTCCGTATAGAAGGTTTCCTCGAATCCACTGACGGTGTATGCCATGCGCACCATTACTTTGAATTGCATCAGGCTTTGATTGTTGTCGAAAGTCAGGCTGATCGGAACATTGTCACCAGGTTTAATATCGGTGGTAATGAATCCGATATCATCCTGAACGATACCTGATTCCGTACCGTTCTTCAGACTGGTAAGGGGCACAGCAGAAGATTGAATTTCGACTCCGGTTACAACCACATCATTCGCTGCGTTGTCGGGGCTTATCACCCAGAAATCGCCAGTGTTTAGGTCGGTCATTTCCAGACTTGTAGCATTTGGCGGAGAAGATTGAACTTCGTCACCGCCAGCAGGTGTCATCTTACCTTGAGTGCGGATTATCCCAATCCCGATATCGATCGGATCCCATGGGAGCCACTTCTTAGTCCTGACGATGGTATACGTTACAAGGGTATCGCACGTTCTGCATTCACAGTCGGTAAAGCTGTAGCGAATGGTGAAGCGCAGCGTATCCTTGCAAATGAAAGATCCACTGAATGCGGGGAAGATCATCTTGAGCTTGAGCTGAGCGCCCTTTGTCCAGTTAATACATTCACCAGGGCCCCACACTGCTTCTCGGCTAAAGACACTCAACAGTTGCGGACCGGGAGCCGGTGGCACTACGAGGTTACCTGCTGTGATATCGCCGAAAATGCGAGTCCAGGGTCCAGGGCTGCTGAAACACACCTTGCGAAGCTGCGCGCTAACGATTGTTGCCGTGAACCGTTTGATTGGCACTGGCCCGGCAGTCATAGGTGTACTGAGGCTCACTACACCAGAATTATCGTAATACAACGTAGGCTGTCCGATATCGCGCCTAAAATTGAGGCAGCATGTATCGACGGGTTCTTGGATTGGACACTCAGGCAGATCACGAAAGATACTATCTCTGCAGATTTTACCGTTGCAGATGATGGTGTAATTGATCTTGATGGGATTGTTAGTGTTCGTGTGCGTAAATGTTGTGTTAATCGACCAGCTTGCCGTCGTCATGGTGAAGGTCGCAGGCGAGAACACACCATCGGGTGATGAGAGAATCATTGTTGCTGAGCTGCATGTAACAGCGCTAATGGTAAATACATACTGCTGGGACCCGTTTGCATTCACTTCGCCACACTTCACCTCAACCTTCGCTTGCTCTAGACAAGGCTTATCGGCTGAATCAACTCGGACACATGCAGTATCCGATTCAAGCTGACCTGCGAGCTGGAAGGTGGGGAGGCTGCTCTGGATAAGGTGTTTGGTCCATCCGCTGGCAGCAAAAGTGTTGCAGGCATTTTCGTTGGGTTTGGCAAGTGTTGAAACCTTACCCGAAAAATCAACTGTTGCACCGCCTGTTCCAATGGCTGTTGTGCCAAAGTAGGCAGCGATGTTTTTCATGCCTGCAGACCAGGCGCTCGACCATGCTCCTGTCCCTGGGCACCCGATTGTGAATGCGGGGCCGGGAATGCCAGTGGGGGACAGATTGTTCACATTGGCTAACGTGGTGGCTGGATTATTCCACTGAGTTATTGAAGGTGAAGAGCTCGTGAAGGAGTTGTATGAGACATCGAATACACTTCCTCGAGGACCACAAGGCGACAAAATTTTAGAATCGGCTGTACCGTTATCGCGAGGAAGTAAATCGGCAAACACCACATGTCGTAAAGCTGCAGTGCCAGAAGAGTTCATCTTCAGTCTGTAATCAACTGTTGACCCGGCTGTGGTTGAGGTTGCCGATGTATAGTTGGGGTCAGCTGGCTTCTTGACTCCCTTTTGCAAGTTATAGCCAACAACTCCAGTCACTAGCACATTCTCAACGTTGGAATTGTATACCCCTGTGCCTAGTGATCCACCACTAAGCTTGAAGGCATTGGGTACGTTACCCAGGGCTGATGTATCCCTAACCTTCACATCGAATTCAATGAAGTAATAGGGAACTCCGGCAGTACCGTACATACCACATGCAGCATAAAAAATGTTCTGGCAGGTTGCTGGTATGGTATCGAGCAGAGCCGTCACCGTATTGGTGATTGAATTGTATGTAAGAGTTACAGGCCATGGGTTCGCCGGAGTTGTTGTGCACGGAGCATTCCATGCATTATCTGTATATGATGAAGGATTACCAACGTATTGGAGGTTCGGATCGAGCACGTCGGTCAGCGTTGATCCAGTGATGGGCAATCCACCGATATTCTGTATTCTCAAACGGTACCGGAATACTGAACCAGGAGTATAACTAGGCTGCTTGTTGCAGACCTCTTTCCACAGACAAGGCGAGGGTGCAGGCGCATCTATAACAAAGGATACGCAAGCCTGTTGAGGCGCCACTCCGATAATCGTCATGGATACACAATTGGTAACAGTAGATCCAACAGTGGCTGTGGAAGGAATAACAAAGTCGACATAAACATATCCACACTGTCCAGCTGTTAGCGTCCCAGTAATGGTAACGATACCTGCAGTCAAAGTAGCTGTAACATTCCAGGCAGAGCTTATCGCAAAACCAGTAAGCTGCGTTGGAAGAGTATCCTTGGCGGTAAAGCTGATAGTAGATGTGCCAGTATTGCAGATGTAAATAAGATATTTACCGCCACATCCAGGTTGCCGGTTAGTATAGACCCATTTCCCAATCGAGCCGCTCGTCAGTGAAACCAACTTCACGCATGGCGTGTTGCTCTGAACGGAGAAGGAACTGCACGGCTGATTGGCTGTACCGAGCTGACCAGATAGCGTTGCATTATTCGTGATGCTTGAGCCGCTCGGGAAGCTAGCTGCGGGATAGTAAACCTTGATCTGGCAGCACACTGTATTGTACATCGAGAGGGCGCTGAGAGCGCCAACATTCCACGTGATGATATTTCCGCTTTGCGTTGCGCCGCAGTTTGAGCTAACAAGCACTGCACCAGCAGGTAGGGTATCTTTTACGATGCCGCCAACAAGATTTAGCTGACCAGTTACGCCAGGATCTTTATAGACACAAATCTGCCACGTAATTGTATCGCTGCCAGAGGCATAGGGGCAAGTGCCTCCCTGCCAGGCTGCGCCAACTGGATACTTATTGATTTTCCAAGGGTTGGTTGCCGATGCTGAAGTTGAAACAAAGGGCGTACAAAGATCAATGGCTGTGCCGCTGACAGTCTTCGCCGTAATGCAGACCCTATTCCTGGCAGTGGTGCCCGGACAGGTTGTTCCGTTAGGGAACGCAACCGTAACCGTGAAGGAGCCAGAGCATCCTCCGCTGGAGAAACTTGCCCAGCTAAGCGAATAGGTGCCACCAAGTGAGTTAATCGCAGGAGCAGTTACAATTGGAGTGCCGCAGGCACTTGTAAAGGAGTGCCCCAGAAAAACTAACGACGACGGGATAGCATCCGTGATGGTAACGTTAGTGGCGCCAGCAGGTATGGTGAAATACACCGTATAACTGAAGGGCTGTCCGGTTGCGATCATTGTATCGCTGACGACCTTCTTTAAGATGAAGCCATCTTGCTGGTTCTGAGCAACCCAGGATTGTGCCTCCGAACTGGTGGTAGAGCTGAGAAAAGCAACCGTTGCCGCCACTATTAACAATGCCGTTTTGGAAAGATTGTAAAGATAGTTCATATCTTAGTCCAGTATGTTATGTAACCCCAATGCCATAAATAGACATTGTAGATTAGATCTCCTAATTCTTTTTTTAAATCGCTGCAGAGCCGAGGTCCGATGAACCGCGTTCCAGTACGATGGTAACAGGTCCATCGTTCACCAATGCTACCTGCATCATTTCCCCAAACTTTCCAGTAGCAACATGAACAGAAGTGTTCGACGCAACAGCTTGAACCAGCTGATTGAACAGAGGCTCTGCCCGTTCGGGTCTTGCGGCGTTGACAAATGAAGGGCGCGTACCTTTTTTCAAGTCACCATATAACGTGAATTGGGACACGAGTAGAATGCCCCCTTCAACATCAACAACACTGATATTCATCTTGCCATCAGCATCGGGGAAGATTCTCAGTGAAAGAATTTTGTTCGTCATCCAGTCTACCTCGGCCTGAGTATCGGTGCTGGCGATTCCCACCAACACGAGCAGGCCGGCATCTATCGAGCCCACAACCGAGCCGCCAACCGTAACCGAAGCCTGAGTAACTCTCTGGACAACTGCTTTCATACATTCGCACTGCAAATATGTTGATAGAACTTCCATCCTGGATGAACGACATGATCATGCCAGTCGAACGCGACGATGCTTCGATTATGCGATACGTGGTAGCGCTTGCGTGGAGAAACGTGCGCGAGCAGACGGGCGGACCATTTGCCGCAATGATTATAGACAACGATACCGGACATGTGGTGAGTCATGGAGTAAACCTTGTAACGTCTGCAAACTGTTCGGTTTTACACGCAGAGATTATTGCCATCATAATTGCATCGGAGCGGCGTAAAGCATGGAATCTGTCTGAAGGGGGCTCGGTAACGCTATTCACATCTTCCGAACCATGTGCAATGTGTTTGGGCGCAATTCCATGGAGCGGGATACAACGCGTTGTTGTTGCCGCTCGCGACGAAGATGTGCGGGCTTCCGGCTTCGATGAAGGAGCGAA
>JAGVJW010000146.1 GCA_020050895.1 bacterium
ACATTCATTTCCAACAATGGCATCTGTTGAATCGATTCACCCTTTGAAATCTTCGACGCAGTAATGGCCATTGACTTCTTCATGGCTTCCTCATCCACAGGTAGAAGATCGTTGCCACAAACAAAATCTTTGAATGTATTTCCGGCAGAGATTGCGTTTTCATTTGAAACAAAATGTGGCGAACCACCTTCAATCTCCCTTGATTCTAAGTCTCGTCCGATGTTTGTGCGGCTCCCATCCGAATGCTGAATAAATCCAGTCAGATCACCATCGGAATAGTGCAGCGTTACTCTCGATCCCACATCACCTTCAACTTCACCAAGGTATGAGTATATGGGGCGCACCTTAAAACGGCGTTTGCCATTTGGTGTATTGATGAGAAACTGCGTGTTGGCATCAAAGACATCTGCGGTTTTGCGGAGCTTTAGCGTCGACTCGCCATGAAGTGGAATCGCAAAATTCGAAATCGTTAACTGTGCTGGAGCTTTATGAAAAACATTGTTTGCTGCTTCTATCTGCAGCATGAAACTATTTTCAAATGCCAGGTTATTAACGGGAGTCTCCTTGGAGGAACTGATAATTGGTATCAGAAACTGCCGTGCATCTATGCTGGCTGAATTTCCTGCCTGAGTACTAATCACACACGCAATGAAAAACAGTGGCAATACAAAATGAATATACTTCATCCTAAATCCGTTGGTTGAATGAACTTGAAAATTAAGGAAAATGGAGCTACCGGTAATGCTAATTCATTAGATTCAATCGGCCTTCAATAATTGAAACGATGTCCTTGTGAATGGCCGCTCTCTCCTGAACACCATTTATTACAATGAATCTCGATGGTTCCTTGGCTGCTATAGCCAGATATCCGTTGCGAACTCTTTCGAAAAAATCAGGACCACTACTCTCGATGCGATCGGGCTTTGCCAGCGATGCATGAAACTGCATTCTAGTTTGTGCTTCGTTGTATGGCACGTCGATAAAAAACGTCAACACCGGCATGACTCCCCGAGTTGCCAGGCTGTTACATATCTTAACAGATTCAAGGTTCAGCTGACGTCCGTAGCCCTGATAGGCAGTGGTGGAATCAACATATCGATCGCACAGAACAACATCGCCACGCTCCAAACTTGTCTGAATTACAGTCTCCACAAGCTGCACCCTTGCAGCTGAAAACAGTAATAACTCGGCTGTAGCCGTTATAGACTGCTTGTTGCTCAGAAGTATATCCCTTATCGCCTCTGAAAGATACGTGGCGCCCGGCTCTCTTATGGTTACTGTCGAGCGGCCTTTCCCCTCAAACCACCCACGAAGCAATACAAGCTGCGTGGACTTGCCACTTCCATCAATGCCTTCAAACGAAATAAACATCAGTCTGCTCTCTCCTTACGAGCATCAACTAGCACTATACACTCGCCGCGTATACCGCCCCGCGTTATGATCTGCTGAAGCACCTCGGCTACCGGCCCCCTGATATATTCTTCGTGGACCTTCGATAGTTCGCGTGCAATAACGATTGATGTTAGGGGGCTTACCAACTCGATAATTTCCGAGAGTAACTGCTCGATGCGAAATGGCGATTCAAAAATCACAATTGTTGCGTTCATATTAAGCGATTCTGTAAGAAATCGCTTGCGCCCTTTTTTGTGTGGTGGAAATCCGACAAAACAAATCCTGTCTGTTGGAAGTCCGGAAGCTGCTATCGCAGTTGTGAGCGCAGACGGACCGGGTAATGCCTCCACGCGAATGCCTGCCTTGATACACGCCTCTACGATTCGATAACCCGGATCGCTGATTCCAGGCATACCCGCATCTGAGACTAGTGCCACTGAAAGGCCATTATGAATATGCTGCACAACGGAAGATGCCCGTTCGTGTTCATTGTAATCATTGTTACTAAGTAATCGTTTGGGATGGATTTTCAGATGACGTAGAAGTCGGCCTGTAGTCCTCGTATCCTCACAAAGTATAATATCCGACCTTTGCAGCACTTTTAGCGATCGGATCGTAATGTCTTCGAGGTTGCCTATGGGCGTAGGAACTAATGTAAGCCTCGCTTGCAGATCGGGAACAATTGGCTCAACCGGCTGAATAACTCGCTTCCTTTGTGCTTCGAAAAACTTCGAAAGCAACTCCGAACATTCTCTGGCAAGCACACCTGTTCGGATTGTACACCGGTGATTGAGTCTGGAATCATCGGCTATCTCAAAGACTGAACGCACTGCTCCGGCCTTTTCGTCGGATGCACCGTAAACAAGGTTAGGAATCCGCGCAAGAACAATTGCACCGGCACACATTGCGCACGGCTCCAACGTTACATATATCGTGCAATCATCAAGAAATTTAGCTCCAACTTTTTCGGTTGCCAAACTGATTGCATTCATCTCGGCATGCCTGATGGGATCGCCTGACAATTCAATTTCGTTCGAAGATGCTGCAACCACTTCCCCGCCCCTTACAATAACGCACCCTACAGGAACATCACCTCTGTTGGCGGCACTCTGCGCTTCTTCGATTGCCAGACGCATGAAATGCTCATGCCTGCGCTGAACGTCAGACATCGCATTTATTTGAAGTAAACAAACTATCCACCGCGGGCAGTCTCATACAATTGTGTGTTGCCAGGATCGAGATACTGCAAATCTCCCCATACGGCAGAATTCTTCTGCCCCTTAAAAATGTCGGCGATTTCCTGACTCTTTGCATCAAAAAATGCCTGCAGCAAAATCGAACGATTTGCAATAGAGGTTCTCTTGAATTCGGCGATGCTGGCAATCGTAGACGCTAAACTTTCAAGCCCCTTTGCCTTGTTGGTAGAGTACTCGTCTACCGCAACGTGATAATCGTATATAAGCCTACGAAGCCCAATGTATCTCAAATCGGTGAGTTCAGAAATTAGCGCCATGCGTGTGTATTGGCCGGGCTGAAAGTTCGATGAGAACTGAGAAATGCCTGCGGCATTGCCTAATCCTGCAATCAGCTTGGCAAGATCGAACATTCTGGATCCGCCTAGATCATCGTATGTATCCATATCCAAACCAATTGCAATAAGAACATAAAAATCAATGAGACTCGAAAACGGCTCGTATCGGTTTATCTGAAAAGTTAAAGCCTGACTAAATGAATATCTGAATTGCCAATCCTGATCGAAGACTCGCAGTAAGGCTGAACCCATTACTGAATCATTATTCACAAGTCTTTTACTAACTATGGCAAGTTTCGCACTATACGAATCACCATTGCGTGCGTTCAGATAGATGGTGACGCTGATTGGAATTCGCGGACCCTCCCAGTCTGCATTGGAAAAACGCTGATTATTTAGGTAGTTCCTCACATCGTTCGCCATCGCCTGCACCTCAACCCGCTGGTCGAGCTGCAACAATTCCATGTTGACGGTTACCGTCGCGTCAACCTCCTGAGCTCTCACCGTCACAACACAACAAGTGGCTGTTACGAAAGCAAAAAGCAGTGCTGCTGCAAGTCTCATTATGTCGTCCTTGATAATAACCTGTACGAACATACGCATGCTGTTTGTGACGATCATGCTTCCGTTTATGGTGTATACCATTAAGGGGCTTAGTATAACGGGCGCAACGGTGCTCAACATCATAGATCAGCTATCGACTCCTTGTGCTGGTGCACAAATTCAGCCATGGTCATTTGCAGTCTACCCCGCACCCTTTGCCGAACCGTCACTCACAAATGCAATTGTGGCACGCTCAGTACAACAACTGCAGACTGTGTTTGCAATTCAGGGTGCTGCGTCGGAGAACTGGTTCGATGTTTCGTTACGGACGTCTCGACGCTGGCACATAACAAACTCATTCGACGTTGGCACAATCACCGATGTTGGCATAAGCCGGGCTACAGGCTTCTCAACAAATTTTCGTGCAGCATTGGGTATTCAATCACGCATTACTGTAGACACGCACTGGTCTGTCGGCGTTGGCATTTCCAATGCTCTGTCAACCCCGATAACAGGCAGAAATCTGCCACGCCAATTACGATTCGGCGTTGCGTATCAAGATGGTTATGCTGTTGCATTCGACGTCGTTTCACAATCCGCCGATAGAGCAGCACTCGAGATATCGGCACTCGTTCGCCCTCATGAGATTGTAGGCATCCGTACACGCATAGTTTCCAATCCTCTTTCCTTCGGTGCCGATGTGCGACTCGCATCTTCATCAGACTTCTATATCTCTGTGATGTATGACCTTCTTGTCGGTATTGGTCAGCGTCTCGGTATCGTTATTGAGCTTGGCTGAACCGTTGCTGGCTCAAATCGACGACATGGCAGACTCACCGTGGGCGTTGCCTGTGTGGGACGCAATTGAACGGTACAGACAAGATCCCCTGTGTTTGAACTGTATCGAATCGAACGATCTGACTGCACTTCCCGGTATTGGAATCAATACTGCTGCACGCATTATGAAACTGGTGGCCAAGGGAATCCGGTCGGTAGCAACAATAGCAGACACGCTGTGCCTGAGCACCGATCAAATCATTATTCTTAACACATGCACAACGTTCGACTGTACTTGTCCACCAACCATACAATCGGCAAGAATGCGGTCGCGCGTCAGAATGCAGAACGGCAACTACTCTGATATGCTCACACGTCTTGACGTCGACGCTTCGGTTGCACGAATCGGCGGTTTTTCACGCCGTGTGAACGACACGTTGGTTTATGGCGCCTGGCTTCGTGTTCAAACGAAAAACATCTCAGTAGTTCTGGGAAACTTTAGAGCTAAATCATCAACAGGTTTAGTATATGGTGGCAGCAGGTTTAGCAGAACTGTTATAAACACTGAATCGTCTGTAGCCGATATTAAACTTCAGCCATGGACTTCAACGTGGCTCGACGGATCGCTTCGCGGCATCGGAATATTATTCAGTGATTCGATCAGCGACAAGCCGATGCAGCTTTCCGCATTGTATTCCAACAAATCGATCAATGGTAGAAATGAAATCCTGATCGGCGGTATTGCCAGCTATCAATCACCGCTACTCAATTATGGCATCGGTTATCAGAGGCTACAGTACGACGAGCCTTCGGTCTCAACAGGAATGGCAACAGTCCGAGGTCTCACACAATCGCTATTCTCAGTATTCGCAGACAAAACATTTTTCAACCTCACGCTGAGTTGGGAAGTCGTGCTCGATCAGGAGAAGCGCTTGGGAACAAGCATCATTGCAACATCGCTCATTGCTCGTACAAAACTTATCGGTGCTTTAAGATGGTTCGACAGAGATCTACGCAGTCCGTACGGCAACACCATCACAACTCAATCCTATATCGGAAACGAAATGGGGATTACATTGGGAGCTCAGCTCCGATTCCAGCCACAATGGCAATGCGAAGTATCGCTCGATATACATCGAACCATTACAAGGTCGGTTGGCAAGCCCCAACCTGCAAAGGGATACGACTTGTTGCTCGATGTAACGCACGGAATTGGTAAGGGGGCTTCCCTTTCGCTGCGGCTACGCTATGAGCAGGACGATGATGGATGGAAACTGCCTGAAAGCGACATCACAAAAATGTATGTGCGTAGTCGAGGCACTGTTCAAGCCGATTATTCATTCAGTGTTATTCGCTCTCTTCGGCTCAGGTTAAGGGTCGACGGAAGAGCAGCACAATTCGGTCTTGGGCGTTCATCCGAAACAGGATTACTGGCCTTCACAGAATTTGTCTGGCAGCCCTTTGAGGGTATCAGCTTGCGCACACGTCTGACTACGTTTCGATCTCCATCGATAGAGGTTGCCCCCTATGCCGTAGAAGTTGAAACCGAGGGTATGATGCGAACCGTTGTTGGGTCGGGCAATGGCGACCACTCTCTTGTGGCTGTCAGTTATTCGTTACTATCGTTTGTTACAATCAGTGCAGCGTACATTGAAACAGTAAGAAACGGACTGCGAGACATCGCTGGCTCCGTTCAGATAGATGCGAGGCTCCCGAATAATTAAGTATTGGCAGTATTCAGACCTGCAAACAAAATCGAATACGCACGCGCCTCCGCTATGAAGTGACGGGCGATAGGCAATGAAAAAGCCGAGTCAGGTTCAAGTCGCTCGGGATGCCA
>JAGVJW010000124.1 GCA_020050895.1 bacterium
CAAAGCTTCCAACGCGACAATCTTTTGTTCGTAGAGCCGGGCGAGGCGGTTTGTTTCTTTGCGGAGGTCATCGCATTGCCTGACAATTCGAAGTTGCTCGTTCATCTCGGGATAGCAGATGTAAAACGCCTTCGCTTCCGGAAAATATATTGTCTGGTGGACGGAGCCGCTGGCAAATCGCAGTAGGCCCTCGCGCCCTTCTGCCACGAAAAGATACTTAAGGAAGTCAGGTTGAAGTTTGTCGGAGCAAACCCAATTGACAAAGTCTTGACTTGTGGCCATGGGCTTCGCCATAACGACGACGTAGCCAACTGAAGCGGTTCGTGAAAGACATACAGTATTCTCGGGTAGGATTCGCGCCGATGAGTTTGCGATTCCGAGATCATTGGTCTTTTGAAGTGTATCCGATATTCGTCGGCCGTGATTCTCTCTCGCATCCTGAATCCCGATCCAAGGAACCATTCCACCCCAATATTCAGGATGTCGTCTGCTGGGGGTATGACCAGTTTCGAGCCTTGCCATATCCGTCAAAGCTGACCAACGCCAGCCTTTACGCGCCCCAGTGCTCGGCAACCCAACTGCAAGTGAAAGGTTTCCAGGAATGTGACGTGAAGTAGCTTCTCTTCCGCCAGTTCGTGTCTCATGGCCTCCATGATGACGTTTAGTCTCGACTGAGTCTGAAACGATTGGGCCGTCAAGAGCTGATCTCTCTCGTGTTTCCGCCTGTTTATGTCCATCCTCTACACTCTGACTAAAAACAGATTTGAGATGACTATCGAAGATGGCACTTGCGTTTTGGAGGTTTGTTTTCGCATTGGCTTTGGCAATGGCGATGTTCTCGAAGACTTCGTCGAGGATGCGGACGATGCGGTGTTGTTCGGAGAGTGGAGGAAGATGTATTAGAAGTGACTTCACGAATGGAAGCTTGACACCTTGAACCGTTGCCCCAGTACCTTCCGAGATGATAACATCTGCGATGCTTTTAAGCCACCAATAGAGATAACGAACGACCAATTCCTGTTTATTGCGGGGCACTATGCCGCGAAGGTCTTGATTGATTGCCGTGTCCTGTCCAAGCAAACACACCTTTCCCAATCCAACGCGTGTCGCAATGACCACATTGCCCGCTGGTATGATGTTGGTTGCGCTGTTCTTAACCGCAGCTTTCGTTATCCGATACTCCGTCTCCGTTATGACATCGTTTCGCATGTCACGAACGGTCGCCCAGGGAATCTCACCCGAATAGAAGGCGGACTTGTTCTTAGGTGGCGTGCCACCACCAATAACATCACAAAGTTCACCTAACTGCTTAGTTACCCATCCTTTCTTCATAGCAGCGCCTTGATCTTCTTGATCACTTCTGCGCTTTCTCTATCGAGAGTGATGATCTCGGTAAGAATGTCTACTGGACTGCGATGAGTCACTTCTTCTTCGCGGTTAGGGTTCTTCACCGATAGATCAAAGGTCTTGACGTTGATGTCCTTTGCATGAACACTCCAGCTTTTTGGAGAATCTACCTTCTTCTTTTGTAGGGTGATGAACTCCGCAAGATCGCTGTCGTTAAGCGGGTTTGTCTTTCCCATGTTCCGCCCTGGATCGAGCTGGTAGTACCAAATCTTACGAGTAGGAGCACCTTTCTCAAAGAATAGGACAACGGTCTTTACACCGGCGCCAAGGAAGGTACCGCCAGGACAATCAAGAATGGTGTGGAGGTTGCAACTCTCAAGCAGATCTTTCCGAAGAGCAATGGATGCGTTGTCGGAGTTGCTAAGGAATGTGTTCTTGATCACGATTGCTCCTCTGCCCCCTGCCTTCATGATCTTGATGAAGTGCTGAAGGAAGAGGTAGGCCGTCTCGCCCGTACGAATCGGGAAATTCTGTTGGATCTCTGCCCGTTCCTTACCACCAAAAGGAGGATTGGCAAGCACAATGTTGTACCGGTCCTTTTCCTGAATGTCCTCCAGGTTTTCGGCCAAAGTGTTGGTGTGGATGACATTCGGAGCATCGATGCCATGGAGAATCATGTTCATTATGGCCATGACGTACGCCAATGACTTCTTCTCCTTGCCGTAGAAGGTGTCTTCTTGCAGTATACGCTCTTGCTTAGTGGTGCGCTTTGGATTTTGTGTGCGGATATAGTCGAAGGCTTCGCAAAGGAATCCGGCTGAACCACAGGCGCCATCGTAGATCGTCTCGCCGATCCTTGGGTCCGCCACCTTGATCATTGCCCGAATCAACGGACGAGGCGTGTAATATTCGCCACCGTTCCTGCCTGCGTTACCCATGTTCCGAATCTTCTCTTCATAAAGGGCGGACAGCTCATGTTTCTCGGCCTGAGACCTAAATCGGAGTTGGTCTACCTGATCGATAATCTCTCGTAGGTTGTAGCCGCTCTGTATCTTGTTCTTTAGCTCACCGAAGATCTCACCGATCTTGTATTCGATTGTCTTGCGGTCAGCAGCACGACCTTTGAAGCTCTGAAGGTAGGGGAACAGCTTCTTGTCGACAAAGTCTCGAAGATCATCTCCAACCATCGCTTTATGATGGTCCAACTTTCCCCCAGGGCTCTTAGGCGCAGCCCAGTTCCTCCATCGGTAATCCTCGTCAAGGATGTGGCTGTATTTCTTTTTTTCAAGAGCCGCTTCGTCAGCTCGGTCCTGATCGAGCCCATCAAGGTACTTCAGGAACAGGAGCCACGATGTCTGTTCAGTGTAGTCTAACTCCGTGGTGCAGCCTGCCTCTTTCCAGAGGACGTCGTCGATGTTTTTAAAGACTTGTTCGAACATTTGGTATTCGTGTTCCCTATTGTATTTATGTTATTGATCCGTGTCCCTTGGCGTACCATCTTCATAATCTGTTGGTGGCTTCTCAACCGCTCGCCGAATCCCGGATATCTCACGTCTGATACTGGCCAAATCTTCCTTCAGCGTCTTTCTTAGCTGATTGATTCGCATTGCTGAAGAGTGTGGAGGGACTATTGAGTGTCTGTGTGCGCTAATATCGATTGTTATGGCGTCCTCATAAATGGTACCATTTAGGGCTTCGTATCGAGCCTTAATGGTAAACCTGCGAGGGTGCTTCTGTTCATCGGGGTCATTTGCATAATCTTCTCCGTGCATCAATAGGAATTCATACAACCAGCCTACTGGCAGGTCTGCACCTTCGCTGAATAAAGGATTGTTGTCGAGGTAGTATATCTCATGATTTGAAGTAGGCTTCGACGCAACTCTCAACCCCTCCTTTACGCCAACTAAAGAGAGTTTAGTCTTGATCGCAGTTGATTTGCCGGAATTCGCGATAACCAACACGCGATTCGTATCCGCAGTTATGCTAAGCATTACCGATAAATGAGGTCGCTCTGCATCTTCTGAGGCCTGACGTGACCACTTTAATGTATAGTAGAGTAGAACAACTGTAGCAGAGGTCGCGACAGACGTAATGACGTCTGTTGAAAGAAGTCCCGTTTCGCAGACCGCGTAGATCAGCCAAACGATCATCCCACAAAAAACCACAGCCTCTGTTATGGCTATAAGGGTCCCGTGTTTACGTGTAATCTTCATGTATCTGCACCATCTTGTGTCTACCGTGAAGAATGCTGGACATTGGCGCTGTCGATAAAAATACCCATGCTTGAGTCGGTTCATCAACAAATGCAATCTGCCCGCTCACTTTGATTAGCAGTTGTGTCACCAACGACGCTCCCAGGCCCAATGCTGTGAGCTGACCCCTCCATAATGTCCCCCAGAATGTCCCCCGGAAAAGGTAAGCCCCTTGTAAGTCGTTACCTACAAGGGGCTTAGCATTTTACGGAGTGGTCAGGGAGGGAATTGAACCCCCGACACATGGATTTTCAGTCCATTGCTCTACCAACTGAGCTACCTGACCAGGGAATGCAAATATAGGCTGAATCGCTTTGAGGGAACGCTTAAAATGGGGTGTACGAAAACGCGACGGTGGGGACTAATGCTGGACCCGGCGTGAGAGTAAATCCAAAGTCCATGGCAACGGCTGTGGTCGTAAATCGAAGACCGGTGTAGAGGATGGTGTTCGCCGGACGTGTGAGATCGGCATTCCATAACTCGGCCATGAAATGTAAATCCTGCATCTCAGGAAATCGTGTGTCCAGGCCGAGCGCAATTCCTATTGTGCCGTTCGTGAAATAAAATCGTACGGGATTGATGAAGGTCCCCCCGGAAAATGTATACACATCATCGCCGGCTACTTTTGCAAATAACGATGTGCTGACCTGCGTTCGCTTTCCAGTAAATGTTGCAACACCGTAGATATGCCCAATAAAATTATAATCATTTAACCAACCTGCATTCACACCAAGAGCATAGTACTGGTGACCCTCCTCTACTAAACCATTGTCGTTTTCCCATACGGTAACCTTTGCGTTGATGATCGATACCTGCTCGCTCCATTTGATGCCCGGTACTAACGATCTGCCAGCAGTAATACTCGCCCACTCACCAATGCCAAAACCGAAATATGGCATCACGCCCTCGATCGACGCTACAAAGTGATCTCCGCGTATGGGCTGTGCCGTCGGCATTATGAGGCCACGGTGACGGTGACGGTAGGAATCGTCTGACGCAGATATCCATGCTATCTCTTTTGCATAGACTTTTGCCCGACCGAATACTGATGAAATCTTAACAAACGCGCCATCATTATCCTGGTCAATCTCTGTTAGGGGGCCCGTAATCACATTTCCATTTGCTAAACGTATATAGTATGTATGGTCTACATCATACTCGAAATCCATTAGCTCATCGTTTGTGATAGCATATACTCCAATTCCGGAATAACAAATAAAGAACATGCACAACACAGCGAATAATGCACGGCGTGAGTTTCGGATTTGTTTCATAAGGCTATAACCATTGCTTTCTCTCATTTAGCTTTGTCGCTCAGCGCTAACTGACCGCATGCTGCATCAATGTCCTTCCCCGAAGAGCTCCTGATTAGAACATGGACGTCCTCGGCTCGCAAACGGTCAATAAATTGCTGAAAATGTTTAGGTGTAGATGGCTTTAACTGCGCACCAAACCCTTCGGGATGCGTAAAGTCGATGCTGTGGAAAGGAATCACGTTTACCTTTGATGGAAACCGACGCGCAAACCGTGCCAGACGTTTTACATCGTCGCTGGAATCATTTACTCCTTCGAAAACAATGTATTCAAAGGTCACACCTTTATGCGTTTTCTGGTAGTAATATTCAAGTGCATCCATCAACGTATCCAACGGCCAACGCCTTGCTATAGGCATGAGCTTTTCGCGCACTCCCTGCGTTGTGGCATGTAAACTCACTGCAAGTTTAATGATACGTTTCTCATCGGCCATACGAACGATGCCGGGTACTACACCTGCCGTAGAAAGTGTGGTACGTCGCGGCGCAACCATCAGCGTCCGCTGGTCGTTAAATATTTCCACGGCTCTCATCACGGCATCGTAGTTGTTAAGGGGCTCTCCCATGCCCATAAAAACAATATTTGTAATGGGCTTCGATGAATGTTTCTGCGCCTGAAGATACTGATCAACGATTTCTCCGCTGGTGAGATTACGCTTAAGATTCAACGATGCTGTTGCACAAAAAACGCATCCAAGATTACAGCCAACCTGAGTGCTTATGCAGAGTGTACGCCGACGTGGGTGCCCATCCTCTTCTGCCATCTCGCTAGGGATTAACACCGATTCAATTGCACTTCCATCCAGCAATTCAAACAAAAACTTCTTAGTGCCATCGTCTGAGACCTGCAATGTTTTCAAATGAACACTCTCTGTCCTATACGCAGAATCTAGCGTTTCCCTTAACGCATGAGGAAGCAATTTCATTTCCTGCACATTATCAATACGCGATATGTACATGGCATCGTATACCTGACGTGCCCTATAACGCTTTATCCCAGAAGATTCGAATAGCTTTTCCAATTCCAAGGTCGGAAGACCCTTTAATTCGATAGGACCAACAACTGTATCTCTCTTTGACAAGTGTAAACTCAATGTTTAAAAATTTTGAAATGTAAAAACCCAGATGACAGAAATCTTAACATCGTTTGACAACCGACCAATACTGGCTCAAATAGGATTTTTGTTTTAACAGATCAATTCGCACGTGCGCTTAGCAACTTCCGATCCAATGGCTACGCCCATTCCATTGCATCCAAATGCAACAATAACGCCTGGCAGCACTTCTCCAACTACCGGTTGCTTTGAATTGTTGAACGCCATGGTGCCAGCCCACCGGTACTCAATGGCAACATTCTTACCGGGCAGAATAACATTGTGCAGTATATGCTCGAGATAATTCTGGATTGTTCCGGTAGTATCCATCGATGTAGTCTCCTCGTCAGCCATAGCCACGTTGCGCCCGCCCCCTATCAGTACTCTGCTACCAACATTTCGGAAATACACAAATCCCTGGTCGAAATGATACGTTCCATGCAGCTTTAGATTGGCAAGGGGAGCAGTAAGTAGAATTTGACCTCTGGCAGGCTGGAACATGGGCTTCGATGAATAGTTGGCTGATACAGTCGCGCCGTTATTGCTAATCATTCTTATCAATTCGCTGATAGCAGAATTGGCAGCCAGTACAACGTTTCTGCAGATAACTTCTGTTCCATCCTTTAAGACTAATTCTATTGGCTTGCCTGCAGCATGAACATTGTTGCGCAGATTTACGACATCACTTTTAATAATCTGTACACCCCGCTTCTTAGCAATTTCCCACAGCCGAGATACCAACAGGCCGGAGTGGAGCATTCCTTCGAATTCTGTTCCTACTAATGCCTTCACCGTCTTTGTGTCGAATCCATTTTGCTCTATAAGGTTATCCATTCTAACAAAGGCAGGTCTGTTGAATACCGGATGGAGAAGCTCATTGATTTTATCAATACGGTCGAGCGATGCGTGATGTTCGAGGAATATTTCACGACCTCCAGTGTTGTCGTAACTAATATTATCATCGCCGCAACGTGATCTTAATATGCTCAGCCCTTCTACCCGACGTCGGACAAGATCAGCAGCAGCGTCGCTTCCCAATACGTCAACATCAAGAGCAACTTCACTTAGGGAACCAAAGCATGCGAATCCGGCATTGCGTGTCGAAGCCCCCTTCGGTCCGTCTGCCCTCTCCATCACGGCAATCATCATGTCGGGTCTGCGTTCCGCAACTTCGATTGCAGTGCTCATACCAATAATTCCACCGCCGATTATGCACACATCGAAGTCCCTTTTAAGGGGGCTTGCAGACGCAGTAAATCCGCCAGCTTCATCGTCCCAAAATGAAGATGTCTTCGCCATTTAGTTTGAGCGGGAAGTTATGCCATCCCGACGAACCCGACGAATGAATAGTAAAAAAGCCAATGCCTGAAATTTCAGCCTGGGTTTGCTGCCGACTTGCTTCGGGTGTAGAAGACGCAGGAACTTACGGTAAGTGTTTCGCCAACGAGTTTCGGGTTGGCAGAATCAAATCCCGGCGGCAGAGGGTTGGGCGGTGTTGAACCACCACCTGGCCATTGTGCGCGGAGCTGGCCATTAAAATATCCCGCAAGATGGGTGACGTTGCCGTTACCATCCCTGAATACTTCGGTGATAACTGTTGTTCCGCTCACAGGATAGTAAAAACGTGTATCATAATAGATCACCGGTCCAGCTTCGACTGTGCGAGAAAACGATTGCGTTACTACGGTCTCTTTCCAGGCATAGCTACCAGTCGACGTTGGGATATTCTTGTCGAAGTAGAGATCTACAATAGGAGTCCACACAACGCCGCTGCCTCCGCCAAACTGTGCCCGACCTGGTACAATGGTGTCTCGCGTCATAGAATAAAACGTGGGGATCACCAGCTCGCCATACATCTGCAAATCTGCACTCTTGGTGTAAACGAGACCCTTCAGGATACCAGAATCATAATAGATTACAAGTTCCTGCCCGGGGTTGGGGCCGGATGGACCTTTGTCGCACGACGAAAGAAAAAGCAGGGACGCTGCGCATATTGTAAAATGTGTTAGTATCGTTTTCATAGTAGCTCTCCTCATTTCAATCACAAACCAAGCTTGAACTGATACGAAATGCCAAGTTGCGCTCCTGCCGGAATCATATTCTTAAACGTCTGATTCTTCAGTTCGACTTGGTTTGTTGGGACCGTGCCTCGTCCATCCGTTGCACCAATACCATAAGGATATTTACCATCCTCATACACACCGCTAAACATATAATATGCCAGCAGCTCTACATTCAAAATTCCAAGATCGGTTTCCCAGGCAGTTATCGAGCCCCCTAACCTAAAATCCATTGCGATTTTCATTGTCGACCTGTCCACAACATGCGGATCCACATCAAGATTCGGATTCCACATTTCGCCTTTCAACGGGAAATCGAAGCCGACACCCACAAGGATACCACTGAGATTAACGTAGGGAGCTACGGTGAAGTAGGTGTAGCGCTCAATGAAGTATCCTTCGTAGTTCGTCTGGCCACCATAAAATTCGTATGGGCGGTTTCTTGTGCCAGTAGTCCAAACGCCAGCATCCAGCCGACCGCGTATCCGAGACCCATTACTGATTGGAGCCGTAATAACCGCTCCGTAGGTTGGCAGGAACCAGAAATTGGGATTTGCCTTTCTGCGCTCTGCAGCTTCTGTTGCTACAGCTCCAGATACAGCTCCCACCTGAGCACCAACAAACAGTGTGTATGGCTCAGAATATGTGGTAATTCCCTCGTTTTCAACGGGTATTGATGAACTTTGTACAGCTTCACCCTGATTGGCGTCCGCCGTATCTGTTACTGCCTTCATGGTTTCTTGTGCATTCCCATACACAACTACCATGGCCAGCATCTGCAGGCCAAGTAAAATCCCTCTCATTTTTCCACGCTCCGATGGTGAAATCGAACTACATATTACGCATTTTTACGCAAACATTGAACTTGTAACTGGATTTATTCACCGGGGTTCTTAGCCATGTCAAGTGATCGTGGGACCATGACCTACACCCTTCTCTCAGACGAAGAGCTGTTTGCCCTGGTTCGCGACCGGGAGGATGAACAGGCCTACCGGACTCTCTACAGAAGGTACGACAAGCGTTTGTACTCATACTGTCTGAGAGCGATGGGCAATCCCGACGACGCACAGGATGTGTTCCAAACGATTTCCTTGACGGTGTTTGACAAGCGAAGGTCTTTTGTAGATGGCTCTTTTGCGGCTTGGTTGTTCACCATCACCCGCAACATGTGTTTGAAGGCCTTGCGCAGTCGAAAACATAAGGTTGAATTCAACGAGGAATTCATTGCACCCGAAGAAGAATCGACTCATAGTCAGGACTTCCTTCTGAAAAGAGCGCTTCATACGGCAATTGCAGAACTCCCCGAGGAATTTAGAGAAGCGTTAGAGCTTCGGTATTTTGATGACCTATCGTACGATGACATTGCTCTGACGTTGAGCATTACGGTTTCACTCGCTAAGGTTCGAGTATTTCGTGCAAAAAAACTGATAACACAAAAACTGTCCCCGATTTTGGACGAACTGAAATGACGAACGACGAACTTCTTGCTGGCTTTCTCGACCGGTCCCTGAATGAGGATCAGTTGATCGAATTTGAAGCGCGCAAACAAGCACAGCCCGCGTTCGCTCAAGAAGTGAACGAAATGCTTACTGTCGAAAATCTCTTGGTGGAGTCGGCCCCAGTGGCTAGTGTACCAGTCGATTATCTTTCATCGGTTGAGCATGCAGTTGCTGCCAAGGTAGCTGCCGGATCTGCTTCGGGGGGAATTCTTTCTACGCTGGCATCTAACGTATGGACGTGGATTACAGGCGCCGCCATCATTGCTGCTGGTAGCTATTTCGTAGTATCAAATTATGGTGATGGTAGCAAAACTCAGAATGCTTTGCCACGTGTAGCACAGCGTGCAGCGCCGCGTGTGCAACCTGATTTGAAACCAGGTGTCGCAAAGGATGCTCTGCCGAATTCACTGGTGAACGGTAATCGCAATACCCCGCAAAATGGCTCTGGTAGTGTTCCCCTGAACAGAACACCGATCAGTATGCAATCACATAATGATCCATCTCATCCGATAACTCAAAATGCTAGGGATGTGGGTATGCACACGGTAAACGCCGATGGTGCGTTGGATGGACTTCTTAAAGATCTTGATAAATGCCGAGCTGCTCGAGATCACGTCCAGTGTTCTCACATCGCACTTACGATTGGCAAAAAGTACAGCAAGCAAAACGCATTTACTCAGGCTGAGCAGTATTTGAACCTTGCGCTAACCGAAGCTCAGGCAGCCCGCCTTGTAGAGTTCGAAATTGAAGCTAATGGCGAACTCGCAGTTGTGGCACAGAACGATGGTAGAATTAATGATGCCAGACAGTTGTACCAGAAAGCGGCTACCCTTGGTATCAGTAATGGTATTCAGACAGATAAATGGTCGAAAGCACTAGAGGCTCTCGACAAGTAACGTGCCTTATATGGTGTGTTTCGAGAAACGGCGCTTCGTGCTTCACGGACGCCGCTTTTCGTATGTATAAACCTCTGCGTGCTGATATAATTCACGCTCAGGGAAAAGAAGAGCGTCCCGAAACCATGCATTAGCCCCAATGGGATGAACAACTGCTGGTGCGTTGACTACGAAAAAATCGTCGTGACGTGAAAACGACGGATATACATCGATACGTGTAAAAACAGGATTTAATCCAAACAGTTCGATGTCTGGCGTGTGTAGGTAATCAGCACCAATCCAGCGTAAAACCACATTTCGTTGCCCGGTGATGTCGGGCATTTCAGTTGCCGTGGGACCGAGAAGAGTTATCTGACTTGGGGCACTTTGCGTACGCGCTCCGTCTCGATCTTCAACCTTCATAATTACCGACAATGGGTAACTGAATACATCATCTTCGTCTACATCCAGGTTCATGTCCCACACCAACCCCGCTGGTATTTCGCCCTTACCCGACATTGTGCGAACAACAGAATCGTGCTGAACCATTTCAACTTCCCACGACCGTACTCCGGCACCACTTACAACCTCGGGTTCGATGCGAACTCTCGGAAGCGTCATCTCATTAGTTGTATCAGATACAGTCACCGGTTGCAGCAGACGCCTTGTTGTGTCCTGTAAGAATACCCATGGTTGCTGGGCGGCCTGACCTCTTCTATTCTCTGTCCGTACTCTTGTCCGATCGATGTTAAATATATTGCAGATATACTCTTTTATGGTATTAAGTCGAGCACCCGATGTTGCTCTTCCACTGTCGGTTCCATCATCGAAGCAAATAAGATTAAGAGCAGTCGATGCGCTATCGCGCATCCTACTTCCCACGATATTCAACAAATGGTACTGCCAATGTACTTTGGAATCTGCAAACACTCTGCGTTCATTCCAATGTCTGGCTTCTACCTCTGTTAGCTTTACATATCGGTCAGGGATAAGTTCCGACGCTTTATCAAATATTACAACCGGCAGGATGGGAACAATCCTTGTCCTGTGAATTTTATCCAAGCGCAACCGAGCTTCCGGTGAAAGAGATCCGTTCTCGGTTTCGAACGCAAGGGCAATCGAGGCTCGCAGTACTTCAGGTGGACGCGGAAGAACAAGATGATAACGTTGATGAACAATAACCCTTATTGTGTCTCTGTCTGCAAACTCCTCCACTTCGATGTTTACTAACTCCGTAGTAGGGACAGACACCTCCGCACTTAACAACACAACGGTGTCGCGAGTATATGTTGTATCTCTTACTCTCAGGTCGTAGACTTCTTCCTTGAGGGGTTCTACTCTAACACCTATCCCGAATTCAAATGAAAACGATCGCAGACTCGACTCCGAGCTCCACGATCCCAGTTGATAAAGCATCCCCACCGACGGTGTTAAATAAATTGAGTTGTTGGTATTAAGAGAAATCATGTAGTCTGCCTTGAGGCCCACACCGGGAACGATTACTGAACTGGTTTCAATTACACCATTGCCTGTTAACTGCGACTTGGATCCGTCTACAAACGTCAGACTGTCTGGATCGGTGATTTGCACTGTCTGTGTATAATCGGTCTTAACTACTCCAGACACCGGAAAGCCAACGCTCAACCCCAGCCTGGCGATTGGTTCAAATCGGAGATAGGGCTCGAGAGATAAGCCGGTAAATGTTGTTGATAAAGAATGTGAGAATAGCGCTGTTGTGATGCCTCCATCGGCAGTTGCAATGGGCGCAGATTCAGAAGCGCTGAAATCCATGCCATATTGCCGATAGCCGAGACTCAATCCAATCCTCAGCCTGTTGGCGAATAGCATGTCGGCACCAAGTACAATCCACGGCTGCACCGATGTTCCGTTGTTTGTATAGTCGATTGAGTCGGGCGCACTGATACCGCCAAACGTGCTGAACGATTCAATAGGCACAACAACTGCCGCTCCTATACTGCCTTGCGTAACAAGCTGATCCTGCCCCCAACAACGGTGCGGGGAAGCAAATACCAAGAGAAGTACGGTAATTGTTAGGGGGCTATACCGGTGGGACACACACGAATTTACTGGACTATCAGCAGTCGAACCACGCTGTTTATTGAAGTGCCGTCAGTCCCACGCACGAGGAGCCGCGCATAATACGACCCGGGATTTAACACTACACCTGTTCCGGCACCTTTATTCAATTGAAATTCTCTTGTGCCCGTGCGTAATTGCTGCGTCAAATCCGCAATCAGGGAGCCGTTAACATCTACAATTGTTAGCTCACCAACGCCGCTTTCAACGTTATCGACACGCATCGTGCTACTGGATACAATCGGGTTTGGACTGATATCCAGCTTCAATGCCCCCTGCAATGAATTCACGAATCGACTATTGCCGTTTGAGTAACGCCATGGATTAGTTATCAGCACCATGCCGCCAGAGAGATTTTGTACCTCGTACGTTGCATCGGATGAAACAACTGACCAGTCATCGAGTTGAATCTTTGTTCTGTCGGTGTCGCCGATTACAGCCATCATGTCTATCTCTGCAACAACATTGCCGTCTTCATTAACAACAATGGATTCAAGCGGTGCTGTGTATTCGATATAAACTTTGTCGCCATCGATAACACGCTTAACATTATTGGTCAATTGGGGAACTACCACCGTTGGGTTATAAGCAATGCGTCCGCTTATCGATACCAACTCCAGTGGTTTATCAGCCTCACCAATTACATTTAAAATGATTCGGAGTGTTGCCGATTCACCAATCCGCATTCGCATGGTGTCGGCTTCCACCTTTAATGAAAGTTGTACGGGGCGGGCAGACATTGTGGTAGCAACGTTAATCACTGTGGAATCGATTACACTGCCGCCGCTTAACATCCGGTATAACACAAATCTTTCCGATGCGTTTTCGAAGACCTTAGGAGCAGCAGTAAAGGATACTCCTATTTCATTGCCCTTAGAAGCCCCTGTTGGCACAACAATGGATCCGGTGATGTATCCCGATTGAATTTTATCAAGCTTATAAAGGAATGGCGTACTGATTGGCTTGGGGTCGAGTAATAATTCGAGCGTGTCTCGTACAACATCATTAATACGCACACCCGAAAAAGTCACGCGGGCTTCTTTCTGCATTACTGCCCCAGATCCCTCCAGACTGATAACGATGCGGTCAAACACTCCCGCTATTCCTACCTTCACCCGACGCAGTACAACAGAGTCCTTGTACACCTGTTCCTTCTGTGGCGTAAATGAAATGATGGCGGCAACGGAATCCATTTGATCAATGCCCTCTTTGAAAACCTTGAATGGAGATCGATCGTCCGGTTTATATTCAATTTCGTAAATATGTGTAGGGGGTTGAATAAAGACCCGACGTCGAGCTACGCTGTCACCCGTGAGCACAGAACCAAACGAAAGTCTTAATGTTGTATCGAGATCTACGCCTCGTCCCAAAAGGTAAACTGTTATAGTATCCAGCGAAACGCCCTGGTGGCGCCTGATGGCGCGCAGTGTGTCTTTAAATATCCCTTCCTTCGTTGGCGCGAACCTAAACACAGCAAATGCCGAGTCGTCATCAAGTGTAACGTTAGATCCGATAGACAATAGATAAAACGGGGCGTCAGGTTTCCCGGGTGGTTCAATAAACCACATGCCTTCATTTTGTGGCTCAGGTCTGATGCGAATACTATCCACCCGCATCAATCCCGTATACACTCTTCCAAAATCTATCAATACATTTCTGGCAACATAGTATGATGTGCCAGTGGTGCGTATACGTAGTGTATCTAAAGCAGGCTGGACTCCCTGCTGCCCAACCAGGATTAGATCGCTTAAGAATGTACCTTTTGCAACAGGTGTAAACCGGACACGAATGCGCAGTTGTCCATTTCTAATAACAAGATCTTGTTGTTGCGTAATTAATGTGAAAGGGGCTTCCAGTGGTTTTTGGACTGCAAACAAACCGGAGCCCATAAAGCCATCCATGACCAAGTCTTTGGTAGCAGTGTCACCAACAGAAATCGGCTGAAAATCCAGAAAATACGTTCGGAATCTCTGCGGCTCCTGAGCATTGGCGGAAAGCGCAAACAAGATGAGTAGTGCAGTAAATCCGGGACGCAAATATTTAAAGAAGTTGGACATTTGGAATGAGTATAACCCGCAAAGTTTATTCAGGTTACAGCGAAAATACTCGTCAGCAGACCTTCTACTGTGCCACAAGTGTGCAGACAGGGCCATCCCACTCCTGACGCACAACTCTACCTGATCCGGAAACCCTTACTTCGTAGCCGGATGAGTGGAGGACAGTTACTGCCCGACGTAGGGTAAAACCTGTAACGTCTGGGCGTGTGCGTGAACTTTGTGCTGTAAGCTCAACACCCACTTCTGTCCCGCGCGCAATACGCGTGCCTGGGAACGGTATCTGGCGCATGATTAATCCAGTGTCTGGTGTGTCGCGCAGTTGCAGACCCAGACGCCGAAGCACTGTATCGGCTGTTGGCGTGCGGAGTCCTCGTATATCGGGTACAACAACCGTATCAGCAGCTGCCGATGCAGCAATCATGGACTGAACCGACGCCTCCAGCTGAAGCATCGTCATAGTCTTTTGCACAATTTTCTTAAAGATAGGAGCAGCAGTTGAACCACCGTAAATGCTTACCGTTGGCCTGTCGAGCATCACAATCATTGCCACCCGTGGGTTATCTGCCGGGTAGAAGCCAACGAACGATGCTGTATATGCCTTTTTGCTATAACTCCCATTCTCGATTTGCTGAGCGGTACCCGTCTTTCCTGCAATCCTTACTCCTGTAATTCTGGCGTTCTGTCCGGTACCACGCTCCACAACGCTAACAAGCATGTCGCGCACTATTTCTGCAGTTTCCTTACTAACAACCCTTCTTATCACTTGCGGCTTTACCTCTTCCAGCATATCGCCGTTGGGCGACAAAAAGCCTTTAACAAGATGAGGCTGCATCATTATGCCATTATTTGCGATGGCAGCGTACGCGTTGAGCATTTGCAGCGCAGTTGCGCTAAGTTCATAACCGTACGACATGAAAAATTTTGAGTATGAATCAAATTCATTGGGGCGTTTTAACCGCCCCCTTACCTCACCGGGAAGGTCTATGCCAAGCGGAATGCCAAAACCAAAGTCGCGAACATACTTGTAAAATCTTCTATCATCAATTCGTTTAGATAGTGTTCCAAACACAATGTTGCTTGACTGTTCGAACGCAATTTGGAACGTAGTTGCATTCAGCGGATGATCGTCGCGGATGGTATGTTCCTGCATTTGGAGTACGCCGCCGAATCCATCCACTCTGTCGTTTGGTGCTATCTTTCGCTCTTCCAGCAACGCCGCGGCAGTAATTGTTTTCATTGTGGATCCCGGCTCGTACTGATCCGTGATTGCGCGAATTCTGATTGCATCGGGCGATGCCTTGTCGAGTCGGCTTGGATTAAACGTAGGCACAGATGCCATGGCAAGGATTTCGCCTGTTGCTGGCTCGACGGCAACAACAATACCGGATGCAGCACCGCTTTCATCTATGCCTCGACGTAATTCCTGTTCCGCAACTCGTTGCAATTCAATATCGATAGTTAGCTGAAGACTGTTTCCGTTACGCGCTGATTTGCGCTCCGGGTTAACACCTGCGCGTAGCTGTCCCCGGCCATCGCGCTGCATTACAACAAAACCACCTTCACCCTTTAGAAGCGAGTCGAATTGAAGCTCAAGACCAGTCACCCCCTTGTTGTCTGTATCTACTGTTCCTATAACCTGTGCTGCACCAGGTCCGTAGCTAAAACTTCGTTTGGGTTCGCGCACCCGAATGAGACCCTTATCGGAAATGGTATCAAGAATTGGATACATCACGGTATTTACGCCACGGGCAAGCCACACGAACCGTCCGGACGCCTGCCTGATCCTCTGTAAATACTCATCAGCCCGATCGCCAACAGCCGTTGCCAGCAATTGGGCGATAAGGTCGGGATGCTCAATAAGTTTAGGATCAGCAGCAAACGATGTTGTGCTTACCGTAGAAGCAATTTCTCTCATATGCCTATCGAAGAACCTACCGCGCTCTGCCCTCAGCGCCACCTTTGATTCGTACTGTTTTCGCGCTATTTCGCGATAGCGAGCCCCCTCCATAACCTGCACCCAAAACACACGGCCAACAACCAGCGAAAACGCAAAAGCAAACGCCGCTATCATAACGCCTGCTTTCCATCGGATCGGATCGTATTCGGGAGTGGACAATGCTGAGTAATGCCTGGTAATTAGTGTTCCGTTAGTACCGTCGGTGCCTCCGGTGGAGATATCATACCTAAGCGGGAGGTAGCAATGGAAATAATGCGGTCGGCACTTTGAAGTCTAAATGATTCCGTGCGCAAGCTCTGGTTGAGAATGCGCATAGAATCGACGGCTCGGCGCATCTGGTCTCGCTCGGATGAAAGTTTGTTGACGGCAATAACATTGCTTACATAACCAACGGTTGCCGCAGAGGTCACAAAGAACAGTGCAAACATGCTCCATCTGTTTAACAAACGTCGTTGCTTAACAACTGGAGCAGGTTCGGATATCGGACCCTTATCGCTGAACCGATCCTGGTCTGTAAGATTCATTTCACAATGGCACCCGGACCAATTTCTGTAGACTCCGGCGTAACCAGCACCAGAGCACCTTCGCTGTTTGATGCAGCAAGAACCATGCCTTGAGATTCCAATCCCATAAGTCGTGCTGGTTTAAGATTAGACACTATCACAACTGTCTTTCCAACAAGATCTTCCGGCCGATAATGTTTTGCAATGCCAGCAACAATCTGGCGGCTTTCACCACCGGTATCAACCTGCAGCCGCACAAGCTTGTCAGACTTAGGCACTCGTTCTGCACTTGTAATTATCACCGTTTTCAGTTTGACCTTGGCAAATTCTTCAATGCTAATAAGATTGTTATCATCAGATACTGGTGGTCCTACTATTCGTCCTTCCGAAGCCTGGCTGGAATCTTTCACGCCCAGTTTTTTTAGCTGGACGTCAACCACTTCATCTTCAATCCTCGAAAAGAGAATCGGTGTTTCTAACAGATCCGATCCGGACGGCACTGATCCAATAGCGGCTTGCATCCATACATCGGCACCAGTTTCCACCTGCAGTGGATCTCCCGTAGTTATCGGCAAGCCAAACATTCGTTGCATCGAAGCACAAGCATTGGGGATGAAGGGGGCAAAGACAACAGACAGAGTGTGTATTGTCTGGACGCAATTGTACAGCGTCTGTGCACAGTCATCCATGTTTGACTTAACCGATTTCCATGGCGCTTTATCGTTGAAATATTTGTTTGCAGCACGTGCAATGTTCATTGCTTCGGTAGCTGCATCGCGAAACCGGAATGCGTCGAGATGTTTAGCTGCGGATTCAAGGCCTTCCCTCGTTGCTGTTGTAAGCGCAAGCTCCTCACTCGCCGCATTACCGGTATTCAAAACCGTTGGTACAGTTGAATTGAAATTCTTTTGAAGGAACAGAGCAACTCTGTTAACGAAGTTGCCGAGAATAGCACCCAATTCGTTGTTCGATCGGGCCTGAAAATCCTTCCATGTAAAGTCGGAATCCCTATTCTCCGGCATATTCATTGTTAAAACATACCGAAGGATATCTGTATGCTGCGGCTCACTAAAATCATTCAGGTACTGATCCACATCAATTCCCCAATTCCTGCTCTTGGAAAATTTTTCACCCTCAAGATTCAGAAACTCATTTGCAGGAATGTTGTTGGGAAGAATATAATTTTCTGCAGCTCTTGTGTGCAGAAGAATTGGGAAGATAATTGAGTGGAAGACGATGTTGTCTTTTCCAAGAAATGCTGTGTACTGCGTTCCAGGATCGCGCCACCACTTTTTCCATGCGTCTGGTGTGCCCCTTTCCATCGCCCATTGCCTGGTTGCTGAGATGTAACCGAGAACTGCTTCGAACCATACGTACAGAACCTTACCTTCGGCACCTTCGATAGGCACGGGAATTCCCCATTGCATGTCGCGTGTTGCAGCTCTGTCGGAAAGCCCTTGTTTAAGCCACGACCGGCTCTGCTGCAATACGTTATCCTTCCATTTGTCGGCATGACTTTCTATGTACTGTTCAACCCATTCCTGAAAGAGGCCGAGTCTGAAATACCAGTGTTTTGTCTTACGCACAACGGGAGAAGCTCCCGTAATAACTGAGCGTGGGTTTTTCAGATCTAACTGATTGTAATACGAGCCACAATTATCGCACTGATCGCCGCGAGCTTTATCAAAACCGCAATTAGGACACGTTCCTTCCACATACCTGTCGGGAAGGAACATGGAAGCCTTTTCATCATAAAATTGATCTTCTTCTTTTTCAATAAGACATCCGCTTTGCATCCACACATTGAAAAATTCACGTGCTGTTGCTGCATGTAGCGGATTTGTTGTACGCCCGAATACATCGAATGCGATTCCGATTCTTCGCAGTGCATTCTCATTTGCGTGGTGATACCTATCTACGAGCTCCTGAGGGTCCAGACCTTCCTTTTCGGCGGCAATCGTGATTGCAACACCATGCTCGTCTGAACCGCATACGTACAGTGTATCGCGTCCGCGCAACCGGCAATACCGCGCGTAAATGTCGGCCGGCAGGGTCGATCCTACAACATTTCCCAAATGCGTAATTCCGCTTGCATAGGGTAACGCAGAGGTAATTAAAAATCGAGTTTCACTCATATAG
>JAGVJW010000230.1 GCA_020050895.1 bacterium
ATCGAATATTTCTGACATTGATATTTCTCCTGTAAAGCGAAAGCTTTTCCGGTCGACGCTTGCGGACTTTGTGATGTTCGTCCATGCATTCGATCTCGGCAGACTAGATGCCAACGAGCTAGCCCTGGCAGTTGATGGCGTGCTCTCGTGGTGCTTTCAACAATTTGGTACACCAGTTCCAACAATCGATGCTATCGACCTTGCCTTAAGTACCATTCATATCGTCTCATTATCGGAGCGGGATATTCCGCAGGTCCTCGAGGTTGGCTCCACTCTTGGAGCTTTTGGCGTAAGAGTGCGGCTCTTCCATCCGCTGTGCGACACGCGTGTATACGCCCCATCCGAAGCTGAGGAACGGCTTGTATTGCTTCGATCTCTCGGTCGGCTTCGCGATCCATCGGATTTACGCATCATCCGACGTCACGAAGACACCGACCATCCATGGGACCTTGTTTGCATTTCGCTAACGCACGTTTCTGAGCGACACAGATTGTTGCTTTTACTACAATCACAAAAGTTATCTGATAACGCCAACGTTGTCGTCTTTGCTCCTCTTGCCGCATTGCGCGACGCTGAATTCGCAGATGTTCGCCGTGTTCTTCTCGAGCGGTTCAGACTTCGCTGGGTATTAACGGCCGATGCAGAGCCACTTGCGATTCCCGATAATGGAACGTGCTGCATAGTTGCGGAATTTCGCGCGGGCTTCGATTCACAAGCGCTTCATGAGCGTTATTCTGAATTCGACACAACGATGGCGCAATTCGCATTTCTTCGGAAGCCATTATCGTCTGTTGTTTCTCGCGCCGAATCTGTTCGCGATCTATCCAATACCCGTAAGGAGCAACTCTCGACCTTTATCAGGTATTTGTCGGCATCTGAACGCGGTAAAATCAATGATGAAGTCGTCGTTAGAAAAGTTGCCTCAGGCGAACTCCGTTCGAGGTCTGCATCCGCCGAGGGTGGGTGGGACGATTTAATCATTCCACCTGATGTAATTGCTTCCATCCTGCGCAAGCTGGCTGGAAAAATCGTTGCTCTCAGGAAAATTGCAACTGTGTCAGGGGGCTTGCGAACTGGTGCAACAGATGTTCTGGCACCACGCATCGCGGAAATAGCAGAAGAGCATCTGGAGGAAAACTTTTTACAGCATAACGGAATCGATAGTGTTCTTATCACTTCCGCAGACGAGCTTGACTGCATTGCCGGAATTCCTGCATCGGACCGACGATTGTTAATCCTACCCGAAGACAAATCTGCAATGGATGGAACGAGGGTGCTTCAGCGAATTGAACGGGCCGAACTCGACGGTGTCCATGAACGTCCAACCGTCAGGACGAGAAAGCCGTGGTGGTTTCTTCGCGATCTTGATATTCCCCATTTGTTTATTCCCCGACAGGTTCGTTATCGGTGGCTTGTTGCCATTAACAAAACAAATGCATTCGTTTCCGATTCTTTCATCGAGATTCAATTACATGAGCCAGCATATACCGAAGCATTGGCACTGTGGATGAATTCATCTCTGGGGATGTTTCTCAGCGAACTCGTAAGGAGCCACACACACGTGTTTGAGGTTACAGCTCGCGACGTCCAGGAATTTCCCGTCCCTACAGATGACATGCTGAAGATTATCGATGTACGGCGGTTCAAGCAACTGCTGCATCGTCGGTCCGGAACAATCCTCCAAGAGTTTGGAACCGAGGACGCCGATGTTGTAAGGCCGAATATGATCCGGCGCGACCGTTTACGTTTAGATCAGTATTTCATGCACGACATGTTTGGGTTTACCGAAGAAGAAACGCGTTGGGTATATCGATTCGCACTTGCATGGCTTACTTCGTCGACCAATGTGCGCCACCTTGCTAATGCACTTGCCGCCGAAATCATGCTGCGTCATCGTGTGCGCCCTATGCGTGAATGGTATACAACTCGCATCGAACAGTTGCCGGCATCGGCACAACGGACAATCATCATACCACCAGGTGTGACGCATGCAGAAAGTTCGCGATCGATGTTTGGCTGGCAGGTATCTCTTTTCCGCGGTAATAAGACAGACGATGTGCTTGAATGTACCTGTGCTGAAGAATCCGAGATGTTAGAATTATTGATCAATCTCGGGAAACGGTATATCGATATCCCGATGGATCCGCCCCTTATCGCAGAAGTATTAGCTCTTTCCAAAACGTTTTCTGCAGACCTGGAGCGTTCGATAAAAGAATTAACTGAGCCCCTTCCAGAAGATATCAGAGAAACCGTTGGTAACGCCGTGCGAGCCGTGATGATGGAGGCATGATACGTCACGCAATAAAATGCCAGCGGCACATTACTGCATGTCTTGGACACATCGCGACATTCTAACCCTGTATCTATTTGGCAAGCTCACCCATGCAGATCGCATAAGACTCATTGAGAATCACCCCTCGGTTGAGAGCGCACTCGGCGAGATTGGAGCATTCGATCCCGATAAAGGCATCGTTGACCAGTGGATTACCGATTGCCGTGATCATAACGTCGGCATTGTTTCCTTATGGGACACTGAATACCCCACGCGGCTGAAAGGCATCGACTCTCCGCCTCCAATTCTCTTTGTATGGGGCAACCTACCCGACAATGATTCACCCACAATAGCAATCGTGGGGACGCGATCCTGCACTGCACAACATGGCAAACCTGCAACCGATACATTAGTAGCAGAACTCGTTAAGTCACGTTGTACAATTGTAAGCGGTCTGGCGAATGGTATCGACATGCTTGCACATGATGCATGCTGCAAATCCGGTGGCGTTACCATTGCAGTGATTGCAAGCGGCATCGGACGCATTACACCTTCTGTGGCACAACAGATGGCAGAAACAATTGTTAAGAAAGGCGGAGCTGTTGTCTCTGAACATCCGCATCATGTTGCAGCGCTACCCCCGTACTTCCCCGCCCGGAACCGCATTATCAGTGGTCTTAGCGATGCCGTTGTTGTTGTTGAAAGCAAGGAAACGGGGGGAGCATTAATAACAGCTCAATTTGCACGCAAACAAAACAGACAGGTATGGGCTCTTCCGGGCTTCATAACATCATCGCGAAGCGTTGGCACCAACAACATGATTCGTGACGGTCTGGCAAGAATATTGTGTTCACCAAGCGAATTACTCACTGCATTGGGTGTTGACCACAATCAGGAACCAAGGAAACGAGCCCTGCCCGTTGATCTTGAAATATTAGGCCCAGAGGCGATTCACATCGATACCATCTCATCACTCTGGTCATGCACTGTTGGGGTGGCAATATCGCGCCTCATCCAATACGAATTCGATGGATTAGTGCGTCAGCTTCCAGGAAGCTTTTTCTCAATCAATCGCTAACACCTATGGTGATGCGCAGCATGAACGCAGCCGACCTACCTAATTTGCAGGATGCATACGCCATCCCGTAAGCAAGAACATGTTGAAGTTGTTCTGACGTCTGATGTTCATTTTCGCAACAAGTCTAATGGTCTCGACGACGTAGAACTCCCTTACAATGCCCTGCCAGAAATCGACTTCGACGAAGTTGATACAAGCATCGTATTCCTCGGCAAGCCTCTTAAACAGCCACTGATGGTTACTGGTATGACGGGGGGCTATCCAGATGCAGAACACATCAATCGCACGATTGCTCTTGCATGTGCTCAAACGGCCACTGCATTCTGTGTAGGATCCATGCGAGCCGCAATCGAAGACCCTTCGCTGGAGTCGACCTATTCTGTTGTAAAAGAGTTTTCATCCGACATCCCAATAATTGCAAACATCGGCGGTGTGCAGCTTGTTGAATGGCACACCGAAGGGTCTTTGCTGAAGAACACGCAGCATCTGTGCACCATAATCAATGCTTCTGCATTAGCGATTCATCTTAATCCGTTGCAGGAGATGCTGCAGCCCGAAGGACAGCCACGGTTTTGTGGTGTCACTGATGCTATAGCAACCATCGTTGATGAGTTGGATTGGCCGATTATCGTTAAAGAAGTTGGAGCCGGAATTTCCGCTAACGTTGCCCGCAGACTCAGTGATGTTGGAGTAGAGATGATCGACGTAGCCGGCGCAGGAGGAACGTCCTGGGCCGGAGTTGAGATTATGCGGCGCTCAGATCAGAACGAAACACTGGATTATTGGGACGTTGGAATACCAACGGCGGAATGCATTAAACAATGCAAGGGAATCGTGCCCATACTAATTGCCAGCGGAGGCATCGGCAGTGGCACACACATTGCACATGCTATTGCACTAGGAGCAACGTTGTGTGGTGCGGCACAGCCTGTTCTAAGGGCAGCAATATCTGCAGGCACTAACGGTATTGAACATCTGATAGCCCAATGGAAGCTCGATCTGAAAAGAAGAATGTTTTTATCAGGTTCAAAGACATTAGCTGACCTCCGTGGAATCCTATAAGACAATCATCGAAGAGGGACTCAGGTCAGCCCTGAGCACATATCTGCATCCAGGACAGCTTTATGACCCCATTCGTTATCTCATTGAAGGGGGAGGTAAACGCATACGTCCGCTGCTAACACTCCTTGCATGCGAAACAGCCTGCGCCGAAGCCGGAAGAGCGGTTAATGCAGCAATTGCTGTTGAGATGCTGCATGCGTTCACACTTGTGCACGACGACATTATGGACAATTCCGAAATACGTCGCGGCAGATTAACTGTGCACAAAAAGTGGAACGCAAACGCTGCAATACTCACCGGCGACGTGATGATCGGCATCGCATTACGTCTGCTTGGAAAGGACGCGCATCACTGTGTTCAGCCGTTGAAAGTCTTCGACGCATTCACCAACGGGCTCATCCGTGTATGCGAAGGACAGGCTCTTGATATGTGGCATTTGAATTCGCCACACGTAACGTCTGACGACTACCTTGCCATGATTGACTTAAAAACAGCAAAACTCCTCGAGACTGCCGTGGAAGTTGGCGCCTGTATTGGCAATGCATCAGATCAGCATATTACCGCTCTCAAAGAATTTGCCCATGATATAGGATTAGCATTTCAATTAAATGATGATCTTTTAGACCTCACAGGTGGTGAACAATTTGGAAAGACAGCCGGTGGAGACATCGTCCAGGGAAAGCGAACATGGCTTATGATAACGCTTAGAGATTCCGTTCGAGGTGAACAAGACAGCAGCGTTGTGAGCGAATTCTTTGAGAATAATGGTTTGCATCGCAGTCGCATACCGGAAGTACGGTCGCTCATGGAAACCTACGGAATCCTCGATCGGGCAAGGGCTCTCATTGAAAGTCTTACACTCACGGCACAATCGCATCTTTCAGCGGTACCCGACTGCGATGCCAGGAAGAACCTTGAGCGGCTCACACTTCAACTGATGGAGCGCCAGCACTAGTTTCGCATCTATGCACATAACGATTGTAGGCGCTGCACGAAGCGGCCTGGCGGCTGCACTGCTTGCGCAGCGCGATGGCGACAGGGTATTTGTTACCGATGCTATTGAACCGGGAAAGGCAGCCGACAGAATTCGTCTGCTTGATGATGCAGGCATTGAACACGAATTTGGACGTCATACCGAGCGAAGTCTCAAAGCCGACCTCATCGTTGTTTCGCCTGGAGTGCCCCCTTCAAATCCAATTCGCATGAGGGCATCGGAAGAAGGGATTGAAGTGATAGGAGAACTAGAATTTGCCTGGCGGCATCTCAGCAACACAATTGTTGCAATTACAGGAACAAACGGCAAGACAACAACTACTTCGTTAACATCTCACATCCTGAACAACGGCGGCGTAAGATCGGTAGTTGCAGGTAATATTGGAGCGCCTCTCTCAAGCATCGTATCAGCTGTTGACGCCGATACAGTAATCGTCGTCGAGGTCAGCTCATATCAATTGGATACAATAAAGCTTTTTAAACCAAACGTGAGTGTTTTGCTGAATATTACTCCCGATCATACATCGTATCATGGAACATTTGAACAGTACGTTAATGCAAAGTGGAAAATATTCGCTCGACAAGCAGAGGATGATATTGTAGTTTTGAATGCGGATGATGCCTACGTAATGCAGGCTCGTCCCAACACCAGAAGTACCACAGCCTTTTTCAGCATCGGCCATGAAGTTGAAGGGGCATTTGTCCGGGGGGACGAAGTGGTATTACGTTGGCAGCAAACAGAGGAGCGTCTTATGCCTACACGTCGTATCGGTGTGCCGGGATTACATAACGTTTACAATTCCATGGCTGCCGCACTTGCAGCACGTGCCTTGGAGGTTAGCAGCGAGAGTATCCGCAACTCGCTGAGTAGTTTCAATGGTGTGGAACACAGACTTGAAACTGTACGCGTTCTCAACGGCGTACGTTGGATCAACGACTCCAAAGCAACGAACATTAATGCCGCATGGTATGCTCTTTCGAGTTTCGACAGGCCCCTGGTGTGGATTGCCGGCGGAAGGGCCGACAACAACGATTATTCCTCACTCGATGAACTCGTTGCCACCAATGCCAAAGCTATTATCTGCATTGGTGAGGAGGCGACGGCAATTTTTAACCACTGGTGTACGCTGAAACGCTGTGTGAAGGCACACACGTTGTCAGAAGCAGTGCAATACGCCGCCGATGCTGCAGAAGCAGACGACATCGTGTTATTCTCTCCGGCGTGCAAGTCTTTTGATATGTTCTCAGACTTTGAGGAGCGCGGAAGAATGTTCAAGGAATTTGTGCAGCAGCTCGGATAGTAAGTTTATTTACCTCTTTTTTAGCACACTTGCCAGGTCATACTTACGGATTCAGGACGATCCCTACCGGGCAATGATCGCTGCCCATAACTTCGGGCGAAATCCATGCATTTTTTAATGCCGGACGGAGTTCGGGTGTAATCCAATGGTAGTCGATACGCCAACCTACATTGCGCTCCCTGGCACGGGTAAACGTGTCCCAGTATGTGTACTGCTGTGGTTCGTCGGGATGATATTCCCGAAACGTATCAATCCATCCGGCACTCACCATATCATCGAGTTTGGCGCGTTCTTCGGGAAGAAAGCCCGTGGTTTTAACGTTTTCTTTTGGCCGAGCCAGATCAATTACTTTATGGGCAATGTTATAATCACCGCAAATAACAATTCCCTTTCCATTGCTGCGCTGTTCTGCACATCGCTTTAGTACGGCATCATAGAAGCGAAGCTTGAACGGTACGCGCTTATTTTCAGCGCCCCCATTGGGGAAATAAATGTTGTAGAGAATAAAGGAACCAAAATCAAGCTCGAGAATCCTTCCTTCCACATCGAATTCCTCGATACCAAGCTTTTCATTTACCGATTCAGGCTTTATTCGGGAAAGAATACCAACACCGGAGTATCCACTGCGAGAAGTGCATGAATGCCAAAACGTACTGTAATGGTCGAGATTCCTGATAGTATCAGGAATCTTGCTCAGATCAGCCTTAGTTTCTTGTATGCAGATTATATCGGCCTTCGCTTGTTTTACCCAGTCTGCAAACCCTTTGTTCAGTGCCGCTCTAATCCCATTCACATTCCAGCTTAGAATTTTCACGATTCGGTGCCTGCAGATTTTAGTTCAGACATTGTAAATAATGCAAGTAACTCAAGTCCGTGCATTCTTAGCGACTCCCTCCCGCCCTGTTCCCGATCAATTACGCACAGGACGTGATCGATGCTTGCTCCAAGCATCCGTAGGTCTGCCGTGCTAAGAACAACCTGTCCACCGCTTGTAATCACATCTTCTACAACAAGAACACGTTTCCCGGCAACCGATGGACCTTCGGCAAGTTTAGCCGTTCCATAATCCTTTGCTTTTTTCCGAACGAATACAGCCGGTATGCCGGTTTTCATGCTGAGTGCAGTGGCAATTGCCAAGCCACCCATTTCCAGTCCGGCAAGCATTTCAACTCCCTCGGGTATTATCTGGATAAGGTGTCTGGCAATTTCAGTCAGAATTTCGGGATTTGATTCAAACTGATATTTATCGAAGTATTCGTTGCTAACAACTCCGCTTCGGAGTGTGAACTCTCCGGTAAGGTGCGAGCAATCAAATACTGTCTTGGCAAGTTCAATGCGCGTCATAACGCAAAAATATCACCAGCCGAACATCGCGTCTAGCTAGTCCTGGTCGAGGCTACTAATGCCAGAGCATTCAGGATAGTAAACAGAAGCAATAACAAACCGGTGCTTACCAGTGCTCTGTTAAGGCTTCTACCTTCGTTGCGCATAACAAATCGCATGAGACTCACAGAAGGAATAAGTGTCAGCAATGGGAGCAGCATAATTGGTCCGCGACTGAAAAGGAAAGAAAACGACGGAAGAAGAATAGAAACACATGTGCTGAAGCAATACAACCACTTAGACGCCCTTGTACCAATCAGCGCTACAAGCGTGCGCTTGCCGACGGCAGCATCGGTGGCTGCATCGCGAATATTGTTAACGAGTAAAATATTCGCCACGAGCATTCCAACGGACACCGACATTACAAGTGAAAAACCACTGATTGTTCCTGTGTGTACGAAATATGTTCCGTTCACTCCAAGCAATCCAAAGAAGAACAGCGCCGCAGCTTCACCCAAGCCATGATAGGCAAATGAATACGGTCCTCCCGTGTACATCCATGCGCCGATAAGACTTGCAACGCCAATGGCAAGGACAATCCATCCGCGTTCATACACAAGAATCATCCCAAGCAGGAAGCACACAGTTGCAGCGGCCCATGCTGCAGTTTTCAGGTGCGTTGGTTTGATGAGTCCTTCTGCAAGTACCCTACGTGGACCTGCACGCCCCATTGCATCTGCTCCTCGTGCAAAATCATACAGGTCATTTGTCCAGTTGGAAACAAGTTGAATTAGCACTGCGCAGATGAGAATCAGTGGGAGCAACTCCCATCGCACAGCTGCCTCTGCAGCAGCCAAAGCCGTTCCTATCACAACAGGTCCAATACTTGCCGTATACACCTTTGGCTTGGTTGATTCAATCCAAACGCCAACGCTCATCGAACTGTTCCGAGATAGATCCAGGCAATGCCGTGTGTAAGCATGCGCAGCTTTATGGAAGAGAAAACCGCAGCAGCTTCCATCCGTTGCACAAATTCTTCACCAGAAGGAAATCGAGAAGCAGTTTCGGGCAGGTACTGATAAGCTTTTTTATTTCCCGTTATTACCGAACCTAATCCCGGCATAATCCATCTGCAATACAACCTGTATCCTACACCAATAATTCCGCCGGGCTGACCGAATTCTAAAATCGCCACCACACCACCGGATTTCGTAACTCTGGCCATCTCTCTGAGTCCTTGCATCATGTCATCAACGTTGCGAATACCAAACGCGATACTTGTGATATCAAATACATCGTCGGCAAATGGCAGCTTCATTACATCTGCCGCATGATATCTTATTTCCAGCCCATTTGCATGCGCCTTGTCTTTTGCCAGGGCAATCATATCGTCGTTAAAATCTACGCCGACTACATGCCCCCTAACTCCAACACTTTTTTTAAATGCGATTGCGAGATCGCCTGTTCCGGTAGCACAATCGAGTACGTTCATCCCTTCGCTTACACCACTCTCCTTTACAGTAATCGAACGCCACCGATGATGGACTCCGAGAGAAAGAATGTTGTTTGCTCTATCATATCGCGCAGCTATGGAGGAAAACATAGCGTTTACTTCGTCGCTCATCGTCCAAAAATAGGACGTTGGCGCAGGCAGAACTCCACTCCCCGCGCCTTATTTTGCAGCCTACACTAATTGAGACTCTCATGTTAAACAAATTGTCACTCCTGGCTATTGTTACGCTGTTTCTTGCATCGATGAAATCACCGGTGCAGGCGCAGCTTTTACCGGAGCAGGAAGGCAGTGCAATACTCAAAAGATTCGAGTACTTTAAGAATCAAAGAACGCCTGTTGGCAGTGCCCTGCCTGATGATATTCGATCCAAGGCCATCGACCATGTCCGTATCATGGAGCAGTCGAAGCTAGCTGAGAGTGTCCTTGAAGTACAACCTGAATGGAATCTGATTGGTCCACTGTCGACCGGTGGACGTGTTAAATCCATCATTGTTCATCCAACAAATCCAAACACAGTATTCATCGGCGCGGCTGCCGGTGGAGTATGGCGGACCGATAATGGAGGGGGCTCGTGGACGCCTCTGATGGACGATGCCAACGCCATCTCTTTGGGCTCGCTTTCGTTCGATCCTACTGATCCCGACATTATTTATGCCGGCACGGGTGAACAAGTAACAGGCGGCAACAGTTATCTGGGAAGCGGTCTGCTGAGGTCTACCGATGCCGGGGCAACATGGAAGGTTGTCGGCCTCACTAGTGTTGGTTCATTCTCGAGAATTTATGCACATCCTAAAAATACTGAATATCTAATGGCAGCCTGCATGAATACTAACGCAGGTGTATATAAGAGTCTCGATCGGGGAGAGACGTGGACTAAGATGTACAGCGGACCTGTTTACGACATGACGATTAATCCCAGCAACGAAAACGAATGGTTTATCGCAGTTCCAACAGAAGGAATTCTCTATACACAGGATGGTGGTCAGTCTTGGTCGAAACGTATGAATGGGATCGGCGGAAGTGTTGGCAGGACGTCTGTACAGCAAAGCCCCACCGATCCCAACCGTTTATATGCACTCGTAGAGCTCGACGGATTAGCAGCGATCTTTTACACTACAGACCGTGGCGCGTCTTGGACAAATGGTTATCGCGATCCTCAGGGATGTTTCTTTTCTGGTTCGTGTTCCTCAGCTTCATCACAAGGTTTTTACGACAACTATGTTGCTGTTTCACCTTACGACCCGCTTGTGGCATTCGCCGCCGGCATAGACATCTGGCGAACTACTAATGGCGGAGTAAGCTGGGAAAACACAACGTGGGGGTATTCCGATGGCAACGGATCGAATCTTCCGCATGTAGACCAGCACAGCCTTGCATTCCACACTTCGGATCCGCAAACGGTTTATGCCGGAAACGATGGCGGAATGATGAAGAGTACAAATCTTGGCGCTACGTGGGAATTGATCAACAACCAACTGGCTATCTCTCAATTCTATTCATTTGATGTAGACCCAACCGACCGAGATCGAGCATTCGGAGGAACTCAAGACAACGGCACACTGGGAAGACTGCGCGGAATTGAATGGGATGCAATTGCAGGCGGCGACGGCATGGTAACAGTTGTTAATTATAATAATCCAGATATTATATATGGCAATTATCCCAACGGTCAAATTTGGAGGTTAGATCTCTCAACGGGATACGGTCAGATAGTAACTAATGGTATCGATAACTCCGAGGCGGCCCTCTGGGCTGCTCCCTTGACTATGGCTACTAACGACAGCTATCAATTACTACATGGTAGAACGCGTGTTTGGAGAACGCTCGAAGAGGGTGATTACTGGTACGAAACTTCGCCATATTTCAAAAACAGCATCTCCAGTATTGAGATGTCGGCTGCTGATCCCGAAGAAATTTGGGCCGCCAGCAGCAACGGAGAAATTATGGTCTCCGAAGACGATGGCAATGAGTGGCGATCGCTTGAGCGAACGGAACTTTCAAACCGTTTTGTTTCAGATATCGAATGTTCCCGCACGAACAGAAAAACTGCATGGATATCGTATGGTTCTTATGGCGGTCCTAACGTTTGGAAAACAACGGATCTCGGTGTTACGTGGACGTCTCTCTGGAACGGAATGCCCAACATACCGGTGAATGCCATTAAAGCTCATCCGGATGATGAATCAATATTGTTCATAGCAACCGACGTGGGTGTGTTTGCAACATTCAATGGCGGAACGTCCTGGATTCCCTATGGTAAGGGGCTTCCACGATCCCCGGCCACGGATTTGAAAATCAGCAGTGAATTCGGATTACTAAAAGTTGTTACACATGGAAGATCGGCGTGGGAAACAACATTATTATCCGTAAGCCCAGACGATCCCGAAATAACTTCTCCCATTGGTGGCGACATTTACACAGGAACGCTGCAAGCCACACTCTCGTGGTCCGGTTTTACACAGCCTGTTACCGTTGAGTACTCTGTCGACGATGGATTATCGTGGAAGATTATTGCCACCGGCGTAATCGGAAATGCTTTGAGCTGGGCAGTACCAAATTGGCCGACACCTGTTGGACGCATAAGAGTAACCTCGGAAACAGATAATTCTCAGCAGGAGGTTTCGAATAACTTCACAATTAACGCTCTCACACGGGGCAGCACCATGCAGCAAACCTCTGTGCCGTGGGTGCCGTATGGTATTGCATGGGATGGTAGGGACGGACTCTGGACTACAAGTTTTTACGAGCGAGCAATATATAAGCTCAATGCAAAAACGTTAAAAGTGGAAAAGAGAGTCCCGCTGCCAGCCGATGCCGGCGATTCGCTGTTCACCGATATGACGATCGACAAGTCGACAGG
>JAGVJW010000109.1 GCA_020050895.1 bacterium
AGACGGCTATACTCATTGAGCAACGAATCAATGTTTGTCTTGTCCCCTCTTCGTGCTAACCAGATGGATGTCCCCTCTAAAACAATGTATGTGTTAGCGCTCTTTGCACGCAGGGAATCGTTATATGCCACAATTGGCTGAAAACCGGCCATGTATGTAAACACTCGTGGATCTGTCCACGTCGGATCCACCTCGATGAACTGAGCTGCATATTCCCATGGCGGAAGTAGTACTGTGTCACCCTGCTTGATATGCTGTGCTACATACCGGGGTATCTCGAAATTCGCGAGATGCCGAAGGAACATCTTTTTATTCCACGACGTGATCAACGCCAGTGTATCAAGTTTACTTGCGTAGAGTCCGATGCGGGACCGATAAGATTCAGCATATGGGTTGTACCCACCAAGGTCTACGGAAACCAGGATAGTATAAAAAGCTACCATCGCAGCAGCGAGGGCGAGGGACCGAAGTGAAAAGAATGTCGGTCGGCTCTGCATTGAGTATTACGTGCTTGAAAGAGCTTCTGCTCCGCCAACAATTTCCAGCATTTCCTTAGTGATAGCTGCCTGGCGTTCGCGGTTATACATGAGCTGCAGCGCCTTGATGAGATCCCTTGCATTCGTTGTGGCATTATCCATAGCCATCATCCGCGCCCCATGTTCTGCAGCGTTGGAATCCAGCAATGTTCGCCAGACCTGAGAGTTCAAATACAAGGGAAGAATGGCATCGAGCAGTGCCCTTGTAGGCTCAAAAATGTAATCGATGTTGGCTTCCTTAGTCGCCTCTGACTTCACCACAGTAGGCTCGATAGGGAGAAGCTGAAGAACCTTGACTTCCTGCCTTATGATGGAAACGAATTCGTTGTGAATGATTTCGATCCTATCTGCCCGACCAGCGGTAAATGCATTTACAGCAATGTGCGATAATTCAACAGCAACTGAATAATCAAGCTTGCTGAATACGTCGGGAAATTCAGCAAGAATTTTCTCCTTGGTTCGCCGCATTGAATTAATGGCGCGTTTGCCAACGGTAACAACAGATATGTCTACGTTAGGATTGTCTTTTCTCAACAATACATTCCGCGTACCAACCACCCTCATCAGATTTGCATTAAATGCTCCGCATAATCCCCGATCGCTGGAAATAACAATCAACAGAACAGAATTTACCGATGCGCGCTTTTCGAGAAATGGGTGAACGAAATCGGTTTCGGCTTTGGCAATGTTGAACAAAATCTTTTCCAGTTGCCGCGCAAAGGGCCGCGCCGATCTGATAGCTTCTTCTGCACGCCGCAGTTTAGCGGCTGCAACCATTCGCATTGCTTGCGTGATCTTAGAGATGTTTCGAACAGAGCTGATTCTTGTTCGTGTTTCACGTAGTGTAGCCATGGATTAGCCGATCAATAATATTGCCATGATTGCACAAGATGGTTCTTAACGTAATCGGAAACACCTTCTTCAAGGGTTGAGAACGACATGGCAGGAATATAATTCCTGAGTTTAGACATTTTGGCTTGCGTGAAGTTTTGATATTGCTGCTTTAGTTCTGCTGGCATTTCGATGTACTCAATGTGCGGTTCCAACGCCATGGCGGCGAATACTGAGCGCGCAGCATCGTTCCATGTACGAGCCGTGCCGGATCCGAGATTGAAAATACCATTGACTTGCGGGGATTTCATTAGCCACATAACTACGTTGCAGGCATCCTTAACATAAATGAAGTCTCTCATCTGACCGCCATCAGGATACTGTGGATCGTTAGACATGAACAGCTTTACACGACCTGTTTGTGTAATCTGCTGCACGGCCTTGTAGATCATGCTTGCCTGATCCATTTTATGGTACTCATTAGGCCCATAGACATTGAAAAATTTCAGACCAACACAAGACACTTCATACCCTTTACTTCTTACCCATTCATCAAACAAGTATTTAGAGTATCCATACATGTTTAGAGGAAGCAGCAAACGCTCATCGTCATCGTAGCCCTTGCTTCCATCGCCATACGTAGCTGCCGAACTCGCATAAATAAGACGAGCACCCTGCCGGAATGCGAATTCAGCCACTTCCTGCGAGTACCTTGTGTTGTTGTCGAATAGATAATCAGCATCTCGTTCAGTTGTTGTGGAGCAAGCGCCGAAATGAATCAATGTCTCAATCCCTTCATCAACACCCGTCGTCATCATTTCGCGGAAGTTCTCCTTGCTAACAATGTCAAGGAAGGAGTGCCCAACTAGATTCTTCCATTTGTCTCCAGACCGTAGCGAGTCTACAATCAGCACATCGGTGTACCCAGATGCGTTAAGGGTTGCCAACATGCAACTGCCGATGAAACCCGCGCCGCCCGTCAGAACAATCATTGTAATGAATTGATTTACAGGGATGCCGTAAAGCGTTCTGTAAACGTGTTTAAAATTGACTTCAGATTCTCAACGATGGTGTCGGTTAAGGCTTTTTCTACGGAGATTGCATCCAACACATCGGCATGAGTACCGTGCATAAGCGAGAGTAACTCACTTTCGAAACGTTTTATAGACTCTACCGGCAACTCATCCATGTATCCGTTGGTAGCTGCAAAAATCACAACCACCTGCTCTTCAACTGGAACTGGTGAGTACTGAGGCTGCTTCATCACCTCCATCAACCGCGCTCCCCTACGCAGTTGTTGTTGAGTAGTCTTATCCAAGTCTGAACCAAACTTTGCAAAAGCTTCCAATGCTCTATACTGAGCAAGCTCAAGTTTGAGCGGTCCTGCCACCTTCTTCATTGCCTTTATCTGGGCATTGCAGCCTACACGAGAAACGGAAATCCCTACATTTAATGCAGGCCGAACACCTGCGTTGAAAAGGTTGGGTTCGAGGTAGATCTGTCCGTCAGTAATAGAAATTACATTCGTTGGAATATAGGCCGCTACGTCGCCAGCCTGAGTTTCAATCACTGGCAGAGCTGTTAACGAGCCCCCTCCCAAAGAATCATTCAACTTGGCAGCACGTTCGAGAAGGCGACTGTGAAGGTAGAAGACATCGCCGGGGTATGCTTCGCGTCCGGGAGGACGGCGTAGGAGTAACGACACCTGACGGTAGGCAGCCGCCTGTTTTGATAGATCGTCGTAGATAACCAGGGCGTGACGTCCACTATCGCGAAAATATTCCCCAATCGAGCACCCGCAATATGGCGCGATGAACTGAAGCGGAGCCGGATCGGACGCAGATACATTTACAACTGTTGTGTACTCCATTGCGCCATACTCTTCGAGTGTTGCAACTACGTTTGCAACCGTAGAACCCTTCTGCCCAATTGCTACATATACACAGTACATTGGCTTGATACCACGCTCTTGTGCTTCCTTGGTATGGGTAAGACGCTGATTAATAATTGTATCTACAGCAATAACCGTTTTACCTGTCTGACGGTCGCCAATGATCAGTTCTCGCTGACCCCTTCCAATTGGGATTAACGAGTCGATAGCCTTGATTCCAGTTTGCAGTGGTTCGGTAACGGGTTGTCTGTCGATAACTCCTAGTGCTTTGCGTTCGATCGGTAGATAGTGATCCGTTTTAATCGGCCCCTTGCCATCAAGCGGCAAGCCTAGCGGATTTACCACACGGCCAATCAATGCTTCTCCAACAGGAACGGAGGCTACACGACTTGTTCTACGCGCCTGATCTCCTTCGTTAACAAGTGAGTCATCACCGAACAGCACAACACCAACACTGTCCTCTTCGAGGTTGAGAACCATACCGAATACGTTATTCGGAAATTCGATGAGCTCCGATACCATTACGTTAGTTAGTCCATACACCCTGGCAACACCATCACCAACCTGCAGTACAGTGCCAACTTCCGAGATATCGGTAGCTGTTTCAAACCCTGCAAGCTGCCTGCGAAGTATTGCAGAAATTTCTTCGGCCTTCACTTCTGCCATCGTTTCATTCCTTAATTAAATTCATTTACAATGTAAGGGAATTACTCGCTCGCCAGTTTCAACTTGAGATTCCGCAACTGCTGCCGTAGCGAACCATCATATACCTTATCTCCGATAAGAACGCTCAAGCCTCCGAGAAGACTGGCATCCTCGCGATAGATAGCTCTAACGTTCATATTTGTCAGCTTTTCTAAGGATGCTTCCAGATGAGATTTTGAATCGTCATCCAGGGGCTTCGCCGACGTTACTTCGACCCGGATAATGTTTCTCCGTTCATCCATTAGTTTATCATACTGGCTGATGATGTCGAGAACAAAAGATTCTCTGCCTTTTTCCAATATGAGTGTAACAAAACTCAGCGTCAGTGGGGAAACGTGATCCTTAAAAACTTCATGTGCAATCTTCTTTTTGCGCCACGTGTCGATAATCGGACTCTTAAGAATGCGGAACAATTCAGGCACGGCTGTCTTGATGTCTTTCATAGTTGAAAGATCCCTCTCTACAACCTCTTCCTGATTCCTGCTTACAGCTTCGTCGAAGACAGCCTGAGCATAGCGATGGGCAATTACGCGAGAAGACATTACTGTATCAATTCTTTGACAATTCGTTTACGTAATTCTCAACAATGTGCTTATGATCGTCGGCCTGCATGGTTCGGCCAATCAGTTTTTCTGTAGCCTCGATAACCATATTCGAAACTTCCTCGCGGATTTGCTTTATCGCTTCATCCTTTTGACGGTCTATATCACGTTCTGCCTCTTTAACCTTCTGAACTTTAATGGCAGCAGCTTCATCGGCAGCCCTCCGCACCAGAGCTTCAGCCTGAGTTTTGCCATCGCGAACAATGGACATCATCTCGGACTGGGCTTTGGCGATGTTCTCCTTGTTTTCCTTAAGGATTGCATTAGCATGAGCGTTGGCATCCTCAGCACTCTGTATCGCGTCATGAATTGCCTTTTCGCGTGCAGCCAAACCATCCATCATTGGTTTCCATGCATATTTCCCAATGATGAAAACGAAGATTGAAAAGTTGATCAGAGTCCAAATAATCTGACCGGGATTCACATCTAAAAAAGCTGGCATAAACGTTATGTTAAGCGTGGAGAGTCAATGTCGGAATGTTCCGCAGAGCAACCCGACATCGACCCTGCCGCCGGGCAGGGCCAATACCTTATGACTTAAATGCAAGAAGAATACAGATGACGCCTGCGAGCAACGCAACACCTTCGATGAGCGCTGCGCCGATGATCATCGTCGTTCGTATGTCTCCGGCATTCTCCGGCTGTCGGCTACTTGCTTCGAGAGCGGCGGCGGCAAGCCGACCAATGCCAGTACCTACACCAAAAACTGTAACTCCGACGCCGATACCGGCGCCGAGCCACGCAAATGCTACTGCTTCCATTTTTCCTCCAATGAGATTAGTTGTTGATTGTTAATGTTTTCAGTTAATGAAGTCGTTCAGTGTCGTGATGATTATCAGCATGGGCATGATCTCCAAGGGCTAGCCCAACAAATACAGACGTCAGCATTGCAAAGATGTAAGCCTGCAAGAATGCAACTAGTAGTTCGAGCAAATAGATGAAAACAGAAAATCCAACGCTGATAGGCGTCACAAACCAACTTTTTGAAAAGAAGATGAGCCCCAACAGCGACAGGATCACGATGTGTCCGGCCGTCATGTTTGCAAACAAACGTATCATCAAAGCAAACGGCTTGGTAAACAACGATACTATTTCAATCGGCACCATGATGGGCGCGATATACGCAGGCGCGCCTCCAAGCAAGTGACTGAACCAGGCACGAGGTCCGGCATCCTTGAACGAGATGTAGTTGACCACAACAAACGAAGTGAGCGCTAATGCCATTGTGATTCCGAGAGCACCTGTTGCAGCCTGCCATCCGGGAATGAGTCCGAGTAGATTAAGCGTAAGAATAAAGAAGAACAGCGACATGATGTACGGCATCAGCCTTACTGCCCGCTTCACTGTTCCAACGTTGGGAACAACAATTTCGTCGCGGATATAAATCACAATCGATTCCAATAGATTCTGAATACCCTTGGGGGCTTCCGTAGCATGGTGTATGTACCGACGCCTCGCAATCAGGAAAAGAATGGTCACAATTGCCATCGCTATCCATTCGTAGGCAACATAGTTGGTAACAGACAGGTTGAGTGCTGGCGGAAGAGGGTTGCCGGCAGCATCTACCTTCGTTGTGCTTACCAACTTAAATGGTGCCTTGCTGTGGTGCAGTGTAAATGCACCCGACTCCTCCATGACGTGAAGATTCGGATAAATGTGAATGCCATCATCAACAACGATAACGGGGAGAATAGGAAGTCTCACGAAGAATAGATTCAGCTCGTACGTGTCACCAATCTCCGAAATCAAATGCGTGAATACCTCGCCCCCTTCCGGATGATGGGTGCTTTCGTGAACCGGTTGATTCACCGTACTGTGGGTCTCGTGATGGTGCTCTATTGTAGGATCTTTACTCATTTGCCTTTTCAAACGATAACCGACATTACAATGAAGCCGTTATCGGAATCATTCAGTTTTTTTTTCAATCGATCGACGACTGGAGGTCTTATGCTCCGCTTCTTGCTTTCAAGAGTGCGGTGAAAAAACAGAATCTCTCCCATGAGAAAAACAAAACTCACAACAGCAAACGTTAGAGCCAGGGCGAGTTGGTGCATTTCGAAATAGCTGATGCAGAAATAGGCGCCTGCAAGGATAGCAATGCCTCGCAAGACAAGGCTGCCGAACACCACGCCAATAAAAACGTTGAGATCCATGCCGAACACCTTGCGTATGATTAACAATCCGACAATGGTGTTCGCCGCACTCATAACGATGGCAGTAATTACTGCTACAACCGGTCCTTTTACGTCCAACTGTTTTCCTATCCTGACTCTTTGTCTCGCTTTGATAATCGAGACACGTTTCGAAAAAACTGCATGAGACCTATAATGCTTCCTGTGCACAATCCAACCAACAACAGCCACGGCTCAGTATTTAAATACCGGTCGGTAAGCCACCCTGCACCTCCGAGCACGAGCACGGATGCGGCAAGTTGTGTACCGAGACTGAGATATGGCGCCATCTGGCGCATGATCGAACCCCCGGACATTCCTGAATCTGCATTCCCTTTGTCCGGAGACTTCATTGAGCAGTCACAAAAAGGCGCGCAAAATTAGCTGGTGCACAATCAAAAACCCAATTCACGAAGTGTGCCAAGCACTGCATCAGCAAAGATATTGGACGTTTCACCATACCACATCCCATCGGGCACGAATATAACAGTACCATAAGAGCTTGGATTAAGGGGGCTTATCCGGCTTGTTGCGATTACGGATGTTTCTTCGGGACGAAAGTCATTATCTACATCGTACAGCACGACTGAACACCCCAGCTCCGTAAACCCGCTTTCGTCGAGAGGTACGCGTGCATAGCCGATAAGAGCGAAAGGAATTCGGACTTTCACGATGTATCCGTCGGCCCGCTGGGCAGTAACAACTCGAACTTGCTGAAGCGCTGCATCTTGGTTGACGTCCATGTCGTCGGTAGTGCTGATTGTAACCGACGGCCTCTTGTCCGCGAAGTCCCCAATTTTAATTCCAATTGCATACAACCCTGAATCGCTTGCATTGCGGACCTGAATCTTCGAGCGGTCAATAGATGTGATGTATCTCGATCCGCCTAACTCTTCGGATGGAGTTACGTCGAACCAAAGTTCAAGCCGATCCGAAGCACAGGTATCACACCATCCAGTTACAATTGCTGAATCTGTGACGGCGATTCTAATGTACATGTAATCGTCGTCGTAAACCATCCGCACCCGAAAAGATGCGTCCTGTGGCCCATACCAATAAAAAGCGCCTGAGTTTACATTCCCGACATTCTCGACCTTAACCTCCGAACTTATGCCTGCATACAGGTGTCTGCCTCGCTCATAACACGGAATAGTGAGGTAATCCAATGCCAGAGATTGTTCGCCCTTTTGGGTAAGGTACTTATCCTTTGTGCTAAGCGTCAAATAGTTTCTATAGCCTTCATGAGCAAACATTTCAATTCGGTTGCTGATAAATTCATCATAAAGCACCACGCTTCCGTACCTGTAACGATACCCTTTCATCATCCAATATTCAGATCTGCGCTTCTGAACCACGTAGCAGGTTGTGTCTCGTATAACAACTCCGACTTCAAGCGGCAAATCAATGTATGGTATCGTATATCGGGAAACATTCACCAGATATCCATCGTTATCGATAAACAAATACACTATGCATTCGCGTTTTCGAGTACCAGTGAGATTTATGGAAAGCGCTACGTCGTTGAATCCATCAGCGCTAAAGTCTCCAACGTCCCAACCCCATACCCTGAACTCAGCTCCCTGAGGCATTGCATTATCAATATCTTTAACAAGTTCCTCTGCAAAATACGGCTCGAGTTTCCGCTTAAAGTCGTCGTACATCATACCGCTCTGACTGTACAGACATGTTGGTATGAGCAAGAGGAGCAGTATGGCTGTTGATCGCATCAATCGTTAGTTGTTGCCGCAGTTCGAAGAATGGAGTCTCTTATTTCGATATGGTTTGCCTTTAGGCGGGCACCGTACTGACCAACTACCTGCGCTGCAGCGAACGAAGCCAACCTTCCTGCAAACTCCGGATGTTGCCTGTGTAACACACCATACAGAAAGGCTCCGGCATACATGTCGCCAGCACCGGTTGTGTCGACCACAGGTATTGCATATGCCGGGATATCGCATTCTTTTCCATTCCATTTGAGTTTCGATCCCGCAGCGCCCATGGTGAACACAACGTTGTTGTATCGAGACGCCAATGCTGTATATGCATCATCTGCATTCTCTTCATCTGCAAGAGAACGCCCCTCCCTTTCGTTGCAAAAAATCAAGTCAGTCGAACTAAGCAAAGATTTTAACCTATCGCCAAATTCATTTACGACAAACGTGTCGGAACAACTCACGGCAACATTGGTTCCATGCTTCCTTGCATAAAAGGCTGCGACTTCAATTGCATCGGCTCCTTCTTCTTCCGTAAGCTTATAGCCTTCGATATAGAGCCATTCACTTTGTGCAATTAGTTGCTCGTCGATATTTTTTCTGCTGAACTGGACGTTTATTCCGAGAGTTGTATTCAGCGTGCGTTCGCTATCAGGAGTTATCAGTACCAGACAGGATCCAGTAGGTAGACCATTTGCAACCTGGGCGTTCAGAGTAACACCAAGCTCGTTGAACTCATCGGTATAGAACCTACCGAAGGTATCGTTGCCAAGAAGCGAACAGAATGCAGCAGATCCTCCGAATTGTGCAAAGGCAATGATTGAATTGGCAACCGAACCGCCGGAAGATTTGTGCTGCTCGCGGTGGTTGAGACTTGTAATAATTTCCGCCTGTCGTGATGCGCCGGTCAGCGTCATTGCGCCTTTGGGAACATCAAATGCTGCCAATTCCTCTTCCGAAACGTTGAATTCGATGTCAACTAATGCATTTCCGATTCCGGTAAGAAGAGTGTTCTTCATGCTGTTGGTTCGATATTGCTAAGCCGGAGAATTTCTTCGCACAATTCACTAAAACTGAGTCCTGCTACGCTTGCCGACATTGGAACCAAACTCGTTTCCGTGAATCCCGGAATGGTATTTACTTCCAGACAAAATGGAATGTTGTCATCGTCCAATCTGAAGTCTACGCGGCTGAATGCAGTACACCCTAGTATTTGGTGTGCAGTTGTGGCAAGGTTCATTACGTGGTCGCGCACTTCCTCGCTGAGGTCGGCCGGGCAGTGATACTCCGTCCTCCCCTTGGTGTATTTGTTCGTGTAATCATAGAAGCCCTCTTTCGGTTCGATTTCTATCACTGGAAGCGCTTCATCGCCGAGGACTGCAACGGTGAGCTCTCTTCCTTCGATGAATCGTTCAATAAGAATCGTCGAGGTATACTTCGCTGCGATTCGTATTGCGTCTGCAATATCATCGGTTACGCCGCTTTCAACAATTGTTAATCCCACCGTCGAACCCTGATCGTTAGGCTTCACCACAAAGGGTCCCTTCATTTCCCGTCGAATCTCCTCCAATGCTAATAAATCATCTGCGTGATCTGGTCTCACCGTAATCCAGTGCGGCGTGGTAATGCCCCCTACCTGAAACAACATTTTCGACATGGCTTTATCCATGGTAACGGCACTCGAAAGCATGCCGCTGCCTGTATAGGGGATGCCGCGCAGATCGAGCAGCGACTGAATGTATCCGTCTTCGCCGTACTTGCCGTGCAATGCGATAAAGGCTGCGTCGACGCTCGACATTTCCTCAGTATTTATACATTCAATAAGTTTATGAGGATTGAACGAAGCAAGTTCTGCATCCGATACTTCGGCTGCTGTAATCTGTTTCAGCTCCACGTCGCTGACTACACAATCGGCGCCACGCGCCGGATCGATGGCTACTACGTTGTGTCCCAGCTCGCGAAGAGCGGAAGCAATGGCCCTTCCGCTTAAGAATGAAATATTTCGCTCTGGACTCATTCCTCCCAACAGAACTGCAAGCTTCATGTCACGATGTCATTAATGATCGGAGATATTTTACATCTTCCCACGTTGATTTTTTCCACTCAGGATCCCGCAGCAATGCAGCGGGGTGGTAGGTAACGATAGTCGGAATGCCGTGATAGTCGTGAATGCGTCCTCGCAACGACGTCATCGACTCTTTGTTTTTCAGGAGCGTGTTAGCCGACGTAAGCCCCAATGCCAGGATGAAGCCAGGTTTAACCAAATCAATTTGTTTGACGAGGTATGGTTCGCATTCATCAGTCTCGGATGCAAGAGGCTTACGATTATTAGGGGGC